>JANWLI010000001.1 GCA_025450975.1 Candidatus Kapaibacterium sp.
TTCTCCGTATCCCACACACCGAAACCGTCACGGACCTTTAACTTCTGGCCGTTGATCGTTACCTCGCCTCGCAGAATAAAGGCGTACACCCCGTTTCCTTTTGCTTTCAGGTTGTAGGTCGTGCTCTTCCCCTTGTCAAACGATCCGAGATGAAACCAGGCATTCTGGTGGATCCAGACGCCGTCGTCGCTCTTGCTTGGCGAGACGATCTGCTGCAGCTTATTATGTCTGTCCGAAAGTTTGAGCGATATCTGATCGTAGCGCGGGGTCACATTGCTCTTATTTGGGAAGACCCAGATCTGTAAAAATTTTACAGACTGATCCTTGTTGCGATTGTACTCACTGTGCCGGATCCCGGTACCAGCGCTCATCACCTGCACATCGCCATTACGAATGACGGCAACATTGCCCATGCTATCCTTGTGTTCGAGGTCACCTGCGAGTGGGATCGAGATGATCTCCATGTTATCGTGCGGGTGCGTCGGAAAGCCTTTGCCTGCTTCGACGGTGTCGTCGTTAAGCACGCGGAGAACACCAAAATGCATGCGTTCGGGATTGTAGTAGTTCGCAAAGCTGAACGTATGGTAGCTCTTAAGCCAGCCGTGATCTGCAAGACCGCGCGTTGCAGCTTCGTGGAGGATAGTACTTTCTGCAACCAGCGAGTCTGTATGCGGCAGATGATTGAAGCCGATGACTTCCAGCGACCGCAGTTCATCGATCTTATTACTGAGCACACTTGCTAGTGCAGGCGATGCGGCAAACATGCCCATGCCCATCAAGCCCTTCTTGAGAAATTCCTTGCGGTTCATCATACGCTCATCTCCTTATAGAAATGCAAAAGCCCAACTCCTTAAAAAGGATGGGCCTTCGCGTATGGTTCACCTTTTCGCCGGGTGCCCTCCAAAAGAAAGCACCCTAAAGTTAAAGTGCGGGTCTGCCGGATATGAGTCGCAAGAGGATTGCCACAACGGCGATGACCAGAAGCAGGTGGATCAGACCGCCGGCATTATAGCCAACAAAGCCGACCAGCCATGCAATAACCAGTATAACTGCTATGATATATAGTAATCCGCCCATGATCGTAAGGGGGAGGATTGGTTTAGAAAATTACTTCTATATAGTATCCGGGAGTATCGTAGAATCTCTACAAACGTAGTGCCGAAAAAGTCAGTATTTCAGCTCGAAATCATAATAAAGAACAAGAATACAAGAATACCATAAAGTACGGCAACAAGGGTGTTCTCTTTGGAGGCTGTCTCAAGTTGAAGATTGTTCATAGTCGTACTGCTCAGTTTGTGTGTGTCAAGTTCTGTGTCTTCTGCCACAGGGGCGCTGGCGAGACGATAATCCTGGGGTTAAGTGGGGGCCTTGTACCTCTGCCGGAGAAGATGCAGTGGTCGTGAATCTTTATACAAAATTAGGGCGTAACGATAGCCGGATTATTACATTACGTCAATATTTTTTTATATATATTCGCCTTCTAAAAACATGCCTTCTGCGAAATCGCACGATACAGCCCTTCCCTGTGAAATATGCCCACCGGGATCAACAAGCGCCCCCGGCAAACATTCTTGACCTACCCGTTCGGACAACTACCTGGCCCGAGTGGTGTCTTGCTTAGTACATCAGTCAACTTCAAAGCATATGTACATGCATGTTCATCCTCCTACCAATATTCGCTACCTCTCGTGGGCGATCCTCCTGCTTAGCGGTGTTCTCGTCATTATCCAGACGATCGACTATATTAATTTTACGGTCGACGATGTCTTCATCCCGTTACGCATTGCAGAAAATGCTGCCGGCGGCCATGGCTTCATCTACAACAAAGGAGATTTTATTGAAGGACACTCCGACCCGCTTTGGGTCGCGATCTTCGCCGGCTTCTCGTTTCTGGAAGTCGGCGGAAGATCGGATTACATACTCCTTTGGATTGCCAAAGGGCTCAGCTATATCTTCGGACTCCTGTGCATGATCTTCACCTACCGCTTGCTGAAGAATATGCTTGCCGATTCGCCGGCAAAGCATCTCTACGCTTCGATCGGCGTACTCGGACTTGTCATTTGCTCTCCATTCGTGCTCTGGTCGTGCAGCGGACTGGAAATGACGATGGTCGCCTTTCTCTATTTGATGGCAACCTATGCAGTGCACGTGATCCTCTCTGCACAACACCCACGCTCAACCTCATTCTTCATTGTTGGCATAACGTTCACCCTTGCCTCGCTCACGAGGCCCGAAGCGCCCCTCTTTGCCGCTGCTGCATTTACCTTCCTTCTATTTGCCACGAACCAGCGACGACTAACATTCACCTTCGCCATCCTCCCCTACGTCGTTATTTGCGGAGCATTTCTCTTCTGGCGCTACCATACCTACGGCGATCTGCTGCCAAGCGCATTCTATGCAAAAACGAGTAACGGCGTCCGCTCCTTCATCGTAGGAACGAAGTATTTTCTCGGATCGGTAGGCGGCATTTGCGGTCCGCTCATCTTGGCGATACCGTTTGCATTTTCACGGAACGAGTCGCTCGGCAAGATCCGCGCATTTATTATTACGCTCGTTGGCGCAACGATGGTCTTCACGATCTACTCCAGTGGCGACTGGATGCCCGCGTTTCGGTTTCTTGTTCTCGTCGCCCCGATCCTTACCATTCTCGGCGTTCTCGGCATCCGCTCACTCGCATTGAAAATTTCAACCGAGCGAACATGCACTGCGAATGCCTTGTACCTCTTTACTTCCATCGCGCTTGTAGCCGCCACAAATGTGTTTGTCATGCGCGATCTCATCCGTGGGAACATTGAGTCTCTGGTCACGGGCTTCGCGGTGATCCGCGGACATACGGAAGTCGATCATGAGCGCGTCGCGCATTGGCTTAAAGCGAGACTCAACGATAATGAAACGGTCGCAACCGGTGAAGCAGGGCTGATCGGCTTTCTCAATCCCGGCATGCGCCTCCTCGACTTGAATGGGCTCATGGATAAGAAGATCGCACACGACCGCAAAGCAGGACTCCCATTCGATGCCGGCTACGTGATCGCTAAAGCGCCGGAGTATATTATCCTCTATGGACTCGATGTTGTCGACAGACAGTCAAGAGCACTACCGGTATGGGGAGATTATTCCCAGGCAATATTACATCATCCTCAGTTTGCCGATCGCTATGAACACAACGCAGAGTTTGTGTCGTTTGATATCTACCGAAGAAAATCGGAGCAGGCTACTCTTCGATAAGGTAGATTCTATTATCTTCTACTTTGTAGAGCATCGGAGCGATCGTGATCTTCGGATAACGAATCCGAAGACGCTTCGCCTCCGAAGCGACGAACTCGACCTCATTACCGATCTCGAACTGCGGCGCGAATTTCTCGTAATGTTCTTCAGCCTGCTCCCGCGTCCAACCCGCGCCTTCCATCAGCCCGGCAATAAATTGCTCTTTACGCTCATGCAGATGCACCATCCCGCAATTGTTATGACCCATCAGCGCGATATGTCGCACACCGCCAACGGCGATCGCATACGAGATCTTGAATTCGCTATACCGAAGGTTCGCACCGCCGGCGCGAATGATAAAGGCAAAATTATCCGGCACCGTCAGATGCTTACGGTTATCCATGCACATGCCGATCAGCAGCTTCGCATTGACATACGTCTCGAACGGCTTGCCGAGATTGTGATACTCAAGCATGTCGCCGATCGGCGTGCCGCGATACTGCGGCTGAATATCCTGCGCTGTGGTGATCGGTCTCAATGAATGCATCCTAGAAAGATAACAAGCGTTTTAATACTTCGACGATCGTTGGCACTTCCGGCATCACTGCCTTCATCATCCCCATGTTGTACGGGATCGGCACGTCCATCGTCGCCAGACGTTCGACCGGTGCATCGAGCGATTCAAATGCTTCCTGCGAGATCGTCGCACAAATTTCTGCGGCAAAGTTCGCCGTCCAGTTGTCTTCGCACAGCACTAATGCACGGCTCGTCTTATGCACGGAGTCGAGCACAGCCTGCTTGTCCCACGGGATGATCGTCCGCAGATCGATGATCTCGACGGACTCTCCCAACTCATCGACTGCCTGTTTTGCACGTTCGACCATCGCCCCCCATGTCACCAGTGTTGCACGTGTGCCTTCCTCGATGATGTTCGCTTTGCCGAACGGAAGCATGAACTCATCACCCGGATAATTCGCACGCGCTTGAGGTGTGTCGAGCAACGCACGATGCTCGAAGAAGAATGTCGGGTCTTCGCTACGAAGGGCTGTGCGTAATAACCCTACCGCATCCTCAGCGTTCGACGGAAACGCAATGCGCCAGCCGATCTGATGCGCGAACGTTGCTTCGCCAGATACCGAATGCCACGGATCGCCCGTCTTCTTTGCATACCCGACCGGAATACGCACGACCATTGGCGCAAAGAACTGCGAGCGCGTCCGCCAGCGGACGGTCCCCGTATCGTTGATCTGCTCGGTCGCAGGATCGGCATATTTTCTAAACTGGATCTCCGGTACCGGCACCAGTCCTGCGTATGCCATGCCCACTGCACGTCCGATGATCGCTTCTTCCGAAAGCGACGTGTCGAACACGCGATCTTTCCCAAACTTATGCTGAAGGTCAACGGTCGCGCCATGGACGCCGCCCTTCATGCCGACATCCTCGCCGAAGATGACAAGCCTATCGCTGGCTGCAAGTTCTACCTCAAGCGTCTTGCGCACGGCATCCTGCAAGTTCATGCGCGGACCTTCCGTTTTGATCGGCACGATGACAGGCTCGATGTTCGAGAACACATGCTCCATCACCGAGAGCGGGTCCGGATTCGGCGAATCGATCGCCCGGTCGCGCGCCGCAACTACTTCCGCGCCTACTTCGTCGACAAGCACGTCCCACTCTTTCTTCGAAGCGATCTTGCTCTTGATGATAAACTTCTCCAGCTTCGGCAGCGGATCGTTCGCCCGCTCTTTAGCAAGCAACGCTTCGCCTTTATAGCTCTGCGTATCAACGAACGAATGGCCGGAAAGTCTGGGTATTTTCAGGCGGATAAGCGCCGGGCCTTGCCAGCCACGTACATAGTCAACTGCATCGATGATCGCATCGCCGGCTTCCTCCGGATCGGTGCCGTCACAATCGTACACTTTCAGATTTGTGAACGACTTCAAATTTTTGGCAATATTTTCGCCGGGCGTCTGGTACGAACTCGGCACCGAAATGCCGTAGCCGTTATCTTCGATAAAGAACAGCAGCGGAAGTTTCAGCGTCGTCGCAGCATTGAGTGCAGCCCAAAAACCATTGGCAGCAGTCGAGCCGTCGCCGCCAAGCGCTACGGCTATTGCATCCTTGTACGACTCATCTTTAAGAACATTATAATAGTAGAGTATCGCCTGAGCCCAACCGATGGCCGGCGAGTACTGTGCTCCGACATCGCCAGAGGCAGGAAGAACTGTTGACTTGCCGCGCGAGCGAAGAAAGTGCACGACGCCGATATCGCGGCCACCATGAATACCGCCCGAGCGTGCCATCGAGGCAGCCATCGACTCCTCAGGAGTCAGACCTTGTCCGAGGACGAATGGGCGCGACCGGTAGTAGACCGTCGCTCCGTCATGCGGATGGTTCATCAGATCCGAGAGGATCGCCTGGATCATATCATGACCCCGCGCCGAGAACTGATAGGTGACCAGCCCTTTCGGTACCAGCTCCGATTCTTCGATACTATCGATCGCACGCGAGGTCAGGACCGTCCGTGCAACATTCAACCAATTCAATTCCGATTGCTTTCTCTTTGCCATTCAAGCGAGAGACTAACTGCTAAAAATGAAGCGGTTCACAACAACGCCGGATACAGGGATAATTTCCCCGTCCTTTAGAATTATAAAACGGTAACTCGTTTTGTGATATATTTGCAGGTTAGTTAAAATTTGCATCAGACTACCTAATTCGCAAGGATTCGTATGAATATGTTCAAAAAATACTCTAAGTATGTGCTATCGTTGACGTTAGCCGTGCTGCTGAGTTCCAGTATGCTTACAGGCTGCGCTGTAGACAGTTCAAGCCCGGGTAATGCTTCACAGCAGTCGATCATGACGCAGGAAGAGCTCGGACCGGCTATTGACGTGAAAAATCGCCATGATGATGCCCTGATGGCTATCGATGGCGTGAATGGAACCGGCGTCGGTGTTAATGAAGAAGGCACACCGATCATCTATGTATTTACCATCAGAGAGGGAGTCAAGGGCATTCCTGCTTCACTCGACGGCTTCGCAACGCGTACAGAAGTGATTGGCGAGATAAAGGCTTTAGCCGGATACAGAGCTAAGTATACCAACCCGATGTGGAGCGGCGTCAGCACCGGTAATGCTGGTGAGTGTGCAGCAGGCACCATTGGCTGTATCGTCAAGAAAAATTTCGAAGGCACCGAAGTTCGCTACCTGCTGAGCAACAACCATGTATTTGCAAGAGAGAATCTAGCAGCCCTCGGCGAGGATATCTGTCAACCCGGCAGATATGATGATCGCTGCAGAATAGCTACCAATCGCGTTGCTGATTTAAGCGCTTTTGTGCCGATCGTCTTCGGAGGTGCGAATAATAATGTCGATGCGGCTATCGCAGAGATCAGAAACGGCGTCAATGCTACCAGCCAAATGGCGATCAACAGCTATACACCTACGAATACCCCGCAAGCTGCTGCTGTTAATATGGCTGTAAAAAAGACCGGTCGTACGACAGGCCTCACGAGTGGAAAGGTTGCTGCAGTTGCAGTTACTGTCAATGTGCAGTATTCCGGTGGAGTCGCTAAATTTGTAAACCAGATTTGGATCAATTCCGGCGGTTTCAGCAACAGCGGAGACTCCGGTTCACTAATCGTCACGAGCGGCGGTACAGGCGCCCATCCGGTCTGCCTCTTGTTCGCTGGCGGCGGAAAGTCGACGTTTGCAAACCCGATCGGTACAGTGCTTACGTCCTTGAACGTGACGATGTAATCATCGGTAATTCGAATTTGATGAAAAAAGGGGTAATGAAATATTACCCCTTTTGTTTTTAAAGACATGATTCATATTTCGATCCTCTTCCTGGCGTTCAGCCTAATGTTTTGCGGCGAGCAGAAACCTCCGCAACAGGATTCGATTAAAGCACCAAAAAGTAAGATGACGATTACGCAGGTTTTAGAAAAGTATACGGATGAGTGGATGAAGATTCCGGGAGTCATCGGAACAGGTCAGTCGGAGACTGATGGCAAGCCGTCTATTACGGTGTTTGTTGATACCAAGACGGATGTGATCGAAAAGAAAATACCGGAGACCGTTGAGGGTTTCAAAGTAGTGATCGAAGTTACCGGCGAAATCAAAGCGTTAGAATGAGAACTCTCGCATTTCTTTCTTTGCTTTTTCTCCTTTCCTCCTGCGCCAAGCAACACCTCTACCGCTTCCCCTCGGAGAACGAACGCAAGCAGTATAAGGTCGAGGACCTGAAGTGGAGCTACACTGGGACCATCCCCGACACCATCACCGTCACCGACGGCGATCACCTCTACCGTTTGCCCGTAAGCGACAAGACGAAACTTGAAGTCTACACGACATCAAGCGAAAAATACAGGTTTACCTTGCGATCGATCGTCATCACACAGGGAGCGGAATTTCTCGGGTCGGACCAGATCTGGCGCGGCTATGACCAGCTTTCGCATGCAGAGCGAACCATTGGCATGCGCGAGATCGCACGAGTCGTCGTCGTCAGCGACGTCCCGGCAACTACCATTATCCCGTAGCCTTGCCGGATGCGCGGCACTGCGCAACACCCTGCCTCACGAGCTCTTCGAGGACCTTCGTATCTATATCTTCAAGCTTGTTGATGTACAGGCATCCGACGCCAGTCTTATGCTTGCCTAGCTTCTTCAAGAGATCGGGGTAGCGATTCACTCCTGCCGAGAGATACACAGTAATGTTCGCCTTCCGCGGAGAAAATCCGGTAATAAACCATGTTCCTTCCCGGCCACTTTTCCCTTTGTACGGCAACTCGCCAAAGCCAATGATCGACGCGCCCCACATCTTCGGCTTCTCCTTCGTGACCCGCTGCAGCATCTTCAGGATGGCATAGCCATCTTCGCGCTTCTTCTCATCGCTCACGCTCTCAAGAAATTTCTCGACGCTGGCTTCGTTCTTCTTTGTCTTTAACTCGGCGGTTGCCATACTTAACGCTCCAGAAAATATTTCTTGAACTCTGCAAGCTCCTGCAGTTCGTTTTCGACATACTTCGCAAATACCCGTTCGCCAACCTGCGATCGCAATGCTGAAATGCCAACATCGATCAGGCGAATGCCCGTATCTGTCAGGAACACATTATCGTAGGGAAGCCCGCGTTCCGAGGACGGGCGCTTGATGTCGTGATGGACAAAACCTTGTGCATGAAGTTGCTTCAATTCATCGGCAAATACTTCAAATAGGATCTCTCGCTTTTCTACTTCATACGTACGATAATCAAGAGGATACAGTCTCTCCATCACGAGCATTTCCGATCCGGTTTCGGCATGCTGTTCGATCCGAAGAAATCGAACGACCAGATCGTTGATGCCATTGGCAAACCTCATCTTCTCCGCCTCAGACCCAAGATCGCTTCGTGTATCACCGCTAAAGAGCTTTCCACACTCCGTATCCGAGAGCGCGACAACAACATTGTTCTCACCGCTGGAAAGTTTATGCTGGTAATACTTTTGCATTACCTCACAACCTCCAGCACGATCTCCGCAATATCTCTTACACGCACATGATCACCGGCTTCCTTCGTCTTCACGCCGTCGGAGAGCATCGTCATGCAGAACGGGCAGGCTGAGGCGATCGTCTCAGAACCTGTTGCGATGGCTTCTTCCGTACGTTCGATGTTGATGCGTTTGCCTTGCGTTTCTTCCATCCACATCTGTCCGCCGCCGGCGCCACAGCAGAGGCCTTTCGACTTCGTGCGCTCCATCTCGACGATCTCCAGTCCCGGGATCGACTCCAGCGTCGCACGCGGAGCATCGTAAATATCGTTCGAGCGGCCGAGGTAGCACGAGTCATGATACGTCACACGCTGCTCGAGATCTTTCGTGATCACGAGATCGCCCTTCGCAAGCATTTGCTGGACGAACTCCGTATGGTGCACAACTTCATAGTTGCCGCCAAAATCGCCCCACTCGTTCTTGATCGCATTGAAGCAGTGCGGACATGCCGTCACTACCTTCGTGATATTATAGCGGTTGAGCGTCTCGACATTGTCCTTGATCAGCGTCTGCGCAAGATACTCATTACCCATTCTCCGCGCCGGATCGCCCGTACACTTTTCTTCGGTACCCAATATCCTGAAATTCACCCCTGCGATCTGCATCAGCTCTGCAAATGCACGCGAAATACTCTTCGCCCGCGCATCGAACGAACCTGCACAGCCGACCCAGAAGAGAATGAGATCTTCCTTCTTTTCTGCTTCCGGCTTCGCAGCATATTCGGCCATCGTCTCGATGCCCATACCATGCGCCCACTCCGCACGCTCGCTCGGACTGAAGGCCCACGGCGAATAATTATTCTCCATCGAGCTAAACGATGCCTGCAACTCCGGTGGGAAGTCCGCTTCCATCATGACAAGATTGCGGCGCAGATCGACGATCTCATCCACATGCTCGATCATCACCGGACATTCCTGCATACACGCCTGGCACGTCGTGCACTGCCACAGCATCTCCGCAGGAATGTAGTCGCCTATAAACTTCTTCGACTCAACGTCTTCTTTCTTCAGCCGCGGCTGCGTGCCAAGTAATGTTCCGGTTACGCCTCCCTTAACTTCGACAACTGCTTCCTCATGAGTCGCATGTGCTGCTTGCGTGCCATAGCCTCCGCTCCAGGCAGCCTGCATGCCCGTCTCCCACGACTCAAATCCAAACTTGTTCTCCGCAAGCATGTACGGCGCCTTGTCGATCATGCGCTCGCGCGTCGCGACGATGATCCACCGAGGATCGAGCACCTTACCGGTAATATTGGCAGGACACACCGACGTACACCTGCCACAATGCGTACATGTATCGCCATCAAGCAGCTGCTTCCACGAGAGATCTTCGATATCCTTGGAGCCGTACTGTGTCAGCGTCTCATCCTCGAAATTAATCGGCTTCAGATAATTCTTTTTCCTCAGATCGGAAAGGAAGACGTTCGGAATGGACGTCATCACATGCAAGTGCTTCGAATACGGCAGGTAGTTCATGAAGCCAAGCACGCCGATAATATGGATCCACCAGAAAATTTCGAATGCTGCTTCTGTCTTTTCACAAGCACAGAAAAATCCTGAGACTGCCGCAGCTAACGGACGTACTTCATGCGCATACTGCCCGCCGACTGCGATACGTGTCGCATTGGTCAGCGTCAGCGAAATAACGATCGCTGCAATCGCATACAGCACGATCGACGCATCCTTCTTTTCCTCTGCATCACCCTGCAGGCGTTTTACCTTCGTCACGTTTCTTCTCCACCAGGCAAAGATGACGGAAAAGACGATCAGCGCTACAAAGACATCCTGCGACACTGTGATCACCGAATAGACCGGACCAAGAAACGAGAGCGAGAACGTACCCAGAATGCCCTCGCCGATCGACTCGATCACGGCAAAGAGCAGCACGATAAAGCCCCAGAAGATGAACGCATGGATCGGCCCGGCGACCGGATCGCGCATGATCTTCGACTGGCCGATGGCAATCACAAACGTGCGTTTCAGGCGCTCCGTCAGGTTGTCAAAACGGTTTGTCCACTTGCCAACGCGCAAAAAGTCGATGATACGCTTAATATTGTAGCCGACGCCTGCAAAGGCCACGACCAACACAACGAGAAATATTGCAGTCTTAAGGGTCATGCGGAAATTCGAAGTACAGTTAACAAAAATACGGCGTAGTTGTTAGCCTTACATGCCGCGCATCATCATTATCGGCAACGGCGGAACAGGTAAATCGACACTCGGCGACTTCCTCTCGCGTGAACTTGCCATTCCTGTCACTCACCTGGACCAGCTCTCCATGCGGCCGGGCTGGCAGTATGTGCCGGAGCATGAATTTGTCGAGAGGCTTCAGAGCGTCCTCACCGAGCCTACCTGGATCGTCGAAGGTTGGTCATTCCATTCGACAATGCAGATGCGCATGAAGGCCGCCAACGTCATCATCCATCTCGATTATCCGGTCTGGTATTGCTACTGGAATGCGCTGAAGCGACATATCCGCTACACGTTCAAACAGAATCCTTACGACCCGCCGAACAGCCCCATCTGGAAAAAGACAAAGAAAATGGTGAAGGCGATGTGGCGCGTGCATAAGATCTACGAACCGGAAGCAAGAAAATGGCTACAGGAAATCTCGCATGCTAAAGTCTTTACCTTCTATTCGAGAAGAGAGTTAAGGCGAATGCTCAAGGTTTGGAAGGAAGAGGGGTTTACATTATAACTCCCTTCCCGGTAAAAAGGAGAGAACCAGGCATTGCCCAAGCCTCTCCTTTGCATGGAAGAAGGTCGGGGTGAGCGCACGCAACGGTTCGACGTTGAACTAGACAGGAAGCGTGCCCCGAATTCACTGCAGAAAAATCAGCACATTGTAATAAGCATTGGCCGGCATTGCGATTGTCGTATCGGCATTGATGACCATCCACTTAGACCTGGCCACATTATAGACTACAGCAGCAGGCTGTTTATTAGTGGTAGTACTCCCTGAATGATGAACATAATGCTGGACAAACAGCAATGCATTCGGATTGCCGTTACAAAGCAGATGATCGATCTCCGAGCCGTACGAGACAACGCGGTTAGCCGAGTTGGTGACATGAGTAAATGCAGGCCTCGTACCTGAAACTCTAATGGCTCCATTAATAGCAAGTGCTGTTCCTGGTCCGGTACCTGCGTAAGTAGCATTGACTCCGCAGCCCGTACGACTGCTCGTGATTCCCGATACACCGATGCCAGGACCAGTCGTACTCGTTGCAGTGCCGACAACTCCCGTTCCGGTAACGGTCTGCCCTTCGAGCCCTCCGCCGCTGCCGGCATTGGTTACTTTAATGAGCGGTTTGGTACTGTTGGCGATATCCCCATACGGCAGCACAAGCTGCGCAAACGATACGGAGGCGAGCACGGTCATGCAGACAGCTGCAAGGAGCTTGAAAGTATTCATAGTTCGAGAAGGTAGTGAAGTGGCGAATATACGTGTCAGATCTCGGAGGCTCGGGCGTCCGGCGATCGGTTAGATAGCCAACACTACGAGAATGATGATTCCCGCAATGATCCGATACACACCGAACCAGTTAAAGTTATGCCGATGCACATAGCGGATCAACCACTTCACGACAGCGATCGCGCTGATAAACGCTACGGCAAACCCAGTACCAAGCGTCATGAGAAAATCTTCCGTGAGCAGGTCGCGATACTTTAGCATTTCATATCCGGAGGCCGCAACCATGATCGGAAAGGCGACGAGAAAACTGAACTCCGTCGCTGCGTGCCGCGAGAGGCCGCCTGCGTAGCCGCCCATGATCGTTGCACCCGAACGTGAGACGCCCGGGATGAGCGAGAGCACTTGCGACAAACCAACGACAACCGCATCGCCAAGCGTCATCGAATCGATCCCTCTCCCACCTGCACGCGCTGAGAGAGACTTCTCCAATACCAGGATCAACACGCCGCCAACGATCAGGCTGATCGCGACCGTAAGCGGCGAGAATAGATACTCCGTGATCGCATCGTGAAAGAGATAACCAATGATCGCTGCAGGAAGAAACGCCACGATGAGATTATTACGAAGCTTTCCCGCTTCCGAACCCGGACTCTTAGCAAACAGACTTGACACTAACTGCGTCCGATACAAAAAACCGATCGCCAGGATCGCACCGAGCTGGATAACCACTTCGAAGAGCTCTGCCCGGTCTGCGCCGACCTGCTCATGAAAACCAAGCCAGTGATCGAAGACGATCAGGTGGCCGGTCGATGACACTGGAATGAATTCCGTCAGTCCCTCGACAAGCCCGAGAAGAATACTGGTGAAGAATGTGGGCATGAGGCTGCAAAATTACGCCGAAAAGAAAAAAGCGACTCCTAGAAAGCCGCTTTTCCCACGTCATGGAATGATCTCTCAGAGTCACTCAATAACTAACTTTGTAAATGCCTGATGCTCACCATCGGTCACCCGGACCAGATATGCTCCCGAAGCGAGAGCGCTTAGGTCCAGATCGATCGCCGATGCGCCGGCTGAAGTGCCCGGTACAACTCTCGTGTATTCAGTAGCGCCAAGCATATTGATCACCTCGATGCTCACATTTGCAGCACGTTCTACAGAGAACTTCACTGTCGTACGACCATTAGTCACACTTGGCACAACTTCAACTGACTTGAAGAAGTGATCGGTCTCGCCTTTGACGTCGGCCGAGCCGCCAAACAAGAACCAGTGCGGATTGAAGACAGCCTGGTCAAACGAGAGGAAGCTCACTTGGCCATTTGTTCCATCGAAAAAGCAGATCGCTTTATTCGCCGCAGAGGTAAAGCAGATGTAACGGTCGTTCGGCGAAAAACTTGGACGATCTGCATCGAGAAGGGGGTTGCCACCGAGCGTCAGGTTGGTAAGACCAAGAGCAAAAATATCTCCTGATTCAAACTCGCCGATCCACACATCGCTTGACGATCCATCGATCACATTAAATGCGATCATATCCGGATCTGTCTTCGAGTAGGTGACATTCCCAATGCTAATACCCTCCGGCTGCGAAGGCACGAGACTATAGATCTTTTCCGTCGTGAAGTTGATCTCATACATGCTCCAGTAGTCGACCGATCCGCCAAACGCAAAATTTTCTTCGTTATAGGCGTCGAAGGCAATGCGCTGATCGTTCTTATTCGGCGACCAACTCATCACATCCGGATACTGGATCGTCTCCTCGGCACCCCCATCCGGTGTTTCCGGAAGCAAGGGGATCGTAAAGATCTTATCACCATCGAAGATATAGATGTTCGGATCGTCGACGTAGGAGGAAACCAGCGAAACATATTCACCATCAGGCGAGATGCTTGCATTCCAAATATCGCCGTCTTGCTGGATCTTAAGATTAGGAAAGAATAACACGGGATTCGTCTGGTCCACCAAATCAACAAATGCCAAGTGCCCCGTTGGGGTTACGAACCAAATACTGTTACCCGAACGAGGAGCCGAAAGCTGGCAACGGTCCATATTGCCGTTGACTTCCGTTACACGAGCGATCGCAGCCTGATCGCCGAAGTAGCCACCTTGGAGTGTTGACGGTGCAATAAAACCAATATGCCTATCATCTCCAATGAAGGTAATTAAGTCTAAGCCTCCCGTTTGCACCGGCACATCATCCTCATTCGGATTTGACGGCGGGCCGCCAATACCGACTGTGGCGAATGCATTGCTCACTGCCTGCATCTCCGCGCTGCCGTCGCCATGCAGATCTTTCGCAGCAGTCTCACAAGCAATGCGACAATCGATGAACTGGCTGTTGCGCGTGAGGTACGTCGTCAGCGCCTTATAGTAGATCTGCTGCGCCTTTGCGCGGCCGAGCGCATTGATGATGATCCCTGCTGCACGATTCGGAATGCCGCTATTAATATGCACGCCGCCGTTATCCTGATTGATCGCCAGCGTCCGAAACTCGTTCATGTGCGCAGGCAGCGGATCGAGTGCATTCGGATCGGCAGGATTCTCCAGGTTGCGCAAGCACGACCCTTTACCCGGCTGAATCACATCTTCGCCAAGCAGTAAGTCGTTATCATCGACAAACACGCCGAAGACATCGGAGAACGACTCGTTGAGTGCACCCGACTGAAACTCATAGATAAGATCTGCAGAATTTCCCGTCACTCCATGCGTCATCTCATGCGCTGCAACATCGAGTGAGCCTGCAAGCGGCTTGAAGTTCGCATCGCCATCGCCGTAGAGCATGAGCTTACCATTCCAGTACGCATTGCCCATCGACTGATTGTTCTCCGTGACGTGGACGATGGACATGATCGTGCCGTTCTTGCCGTCGATCGCATTGCGCGTGAACGTGCTACGATAATACTCATAGCATACAGCCGTATTCGCATGTGCCGACACTGCTGCCGCATCACTCCACGCGTTGTTCGACGACGTCAGATGGAAAAGCTGTGCATCGTTCGATGCATCTTTATTCTTGAGGTCGAGCGTAAGTCCGCCGCCCTTCAAATCGTTCGGTGGCACCGAGCCGCCTGCGTTGAAGCTCGCAAGATCGGCTACCATATAGTGCTGGTTATCGGAATGCTGGTACGTTCTGAAGTTGCGCGTAGCACCGTTAAGATCGGTCCCGGTCGCAGTATTAAATCCCGCGAGCGGCATCATTTGCTTGCCACCCATCGTGCTCGCAGCATGAAACGCAGATACACCAACGGGATGCGACTCGTCTGTCGGCAGGATAGAGCAATGTAGAGCAGTCCGGCGCATGATCTCGCCGCTCGTTGCATCGACAAAGTACCGATAGTGCTCGTTGAGACTCGGATGAACGTCAACCTCGTACGCTAGACGAAGCGTACGATTCTCTGGAAACAGGACAAGCGTCGCAGTCGGATCGTCGATGTGAAGTTTTACTTTTGTCGCAGGATCTATGTGTGCCCACTTGCCTGATGCCTTCAGGTCTTCGATCGCACGGAGCGTGGCATACTCGCCGCGTACTGATGGGATAACATTTGCGCCAGCAGGCGTCGGCTCATAGGTGCCATTAACCATCACCGGCTCACCACTCTTGTCGAAATGCACATATAGATCGCGCTTCCACACCGGCACACCATTATAGAGTTGCTTAAAGCGAAGATGCCGCTTCCCCTGCTCGTCAACATTCTCACTTTCGAGGATAAACTCCAGCCTCGGATCGGCTATACGCAGAATATCTTTCAACTCGAACAGACGATCGACGACCGGCTTCACTGCCTGCGTCTTTTGTCCGGACTCGCTGCCGATACGCCACATCCAGTTCACGCTGCCGTTCTCAGCGCGCAGCACTTTCCACAGTATCGTCGAATTCCCATTTCCTGGCGAGCGCTCGAGCGTACCCTGCCCGATAACACCGAGTGGCTGGCGATGCGCCTTGCCCATATACTGCGCTCCGCGCAGCACGCCACCCGGCACTCCATCCTTAATAATGTCTTTCAGACTTTTTGTCGGCGGTAGTTGGTCTTTCCTCAGACCTTTCAGCGGCCGAGGATCCTGTCGCAATTGTTGCGCACTGAGCGATAGTGCGACGATCGAAATACAAAAAATTAGTAGATGTTTTTTCATATTATTTCTTTACTCGTGCAGTGATAGATACCATAAACATATCGTGAAAAATCTTTACGGCTGCCGGACCGTCATCGCCTGTCCAGCTTACCCGATGCGCTTGCTCGCCACGGCGCAGCTCGACAAAGTGTGTCCAGTTGCCGGTCTTCGCATGCGTGATCGATTCAAAATTGATCTTGTCCAGATAGGTCTTGTAAAATTCAGCGCTGTCGCATTCAAGCTCGAACTCCTGGGTCACTTCGCGGTTAGTCCCTGGCTGGAGGATACGCCACACACTGACCTTGCCATCGCAGGAAAGGTCGTACCCCGACGATCCGCCGGTAACCCCGCCTCCCGAACCGGCCGTGATCGACCAAGTATCCGGATGACATGTGCGATGCGACGAGCACCCCGAGAGAAAAACTGAGAGCACGCAAAGTGCTGCTACGACAACCTGTCCTATCTTCATGGAAACAGCGTTCGGTTAAGACCTGCAAATCTACGCATAATCAAGGTCTAAACCTTCTCCCCGTTTGTGGCGTTTGGAACGCCTCTTTTTCCATACTATTTTTTAATGAACAACCGCTCGACTACAGTCGGCTTAGCGCTAATCTTTCTCATCTTTTTTGCCTGGCTGATCCTGAACCAGCCAGAGAAAAAGCCGACGCCGCCTCCCGCAAAGCCCACAGCTGCCGATACTGCCAAGGCAGCCGCCCCAACCGTTGCCGCTCCGGTGACCTCTACCTTCTTTAAGGCAGACTCAAACGTCACGCTCACCGAGAAAAAGATCGAAACGCCGCTTGTAACGGCCACTATCTCCTCAAAAGGCGGTACGATCTCGAGCTGGGTCATGAAACAGTATCTGACCTGGGACAAGAAGCCGCTCGACCTGATCGACCAGTCCATCGGCGGCAAACACGGCGACATCCACCTCCGCCTCATCGGCGCAGACGGCAAGGTCGCCTTCACAAAAGACCTCAATTTTAAGATCGAAGACGCTGAGCCCGTCAGCCTTGGCGACAGCAATGCCTACGAACTCCGGATGCTCGCAACCCTCGATTCGGGCTCGACCATCGAGAAAGTTATCACGATCACCGGCGGCAGCTATCTCGTCGGCGTTCAGTACCGCCTCATCGGACTGCAGGGCAAGATCACCGGCTACCGCTACGGACTCGTAACCGATAACTCCCTGCCGTTCGCCGAACAGAAAAGCGAAGAAGAAGCCGCGCCGTCGCGCGCATTTGTCGTCATGGCCGAAGAAGTCGAGGAGATCGATGCCTCGCCCGACGAACCTGTCAACCAGTCGTTCAACGGCGACGCAAAGTATATCGCCTCCCGCTCGAAATATTTCCTGCAGGCGCTTATGCCTGTCAGCCCGCGGCCGGTAAGCACGGAAGTCCATGGTTCGGCTACAACAACTGGCGGCAAGTACCACGAAATTTATAACCTGACGGCAACCGTGCCCATCGGCACCGGCGGCGTCGACTCCGTCCGTGCAAACTACTACCTCGGACCCCTCGAGTACTACCGCGTCTCCGCACTCGATCCGCCGCTCGATCAGACCATGGACTTCGGCTGGAATTTCCTCGTCCGCCCAATCAGTATCTACCTCCTGCTGCCGTTCTTCATGTTCCTCCACTCGTTCATCTCGAACTGGGGACTTGTCATCATCGTCTTCTCGTCGATCATCAAGCTCATCACCATGCCGCTCTCGCGCGGACAGATGAAGTCCATGCGCAAGATGCAGACGATCATGCCGCAGCTCAACGAAGTCAAGGAAAAGTACAAAGACGATCCGAAGACGATGCAGGCAGAGACCTTCAAACTCTACCGCGAGTATGGCGTCAACCCCGCAGGCGGCTGCTTGCCACTCTTGCTGCAGATGCCGATCCTTTTCGCTCTGTACTCCGTGCTCGTCAACGTCATCGAGCTGCGTCAGGCACCGTTCGCACTCTGGATCAACGATCTCTCCGTGCCCGATGTCCTGTTCAACTTCGGCAGCACGAACATTCCGCTGCTTGGCAATCACCTCTCCGGACTTACCCTGCTCATGGGTGCGACGATGATCATCCAGACAGCAACGCAGGCAACCGATCCGCGCCAGAAGAAGATGGCCTACATCATGCCGATCCTCTTCACGTTCCTCTTCAACAATCTTCCAGCCGGCGTGGCGCTCTACTACTTCATGTTCAACTTGTTCGGTATCGGACAGCAGTTCTACAACAAGAAATTCTTACCGCCGCTGACACTCGAGCAGCTCCGCGAAGAAGCGAAGAAGAAAAAAGGATTCAAGTCTCGCATGCAGGAAATGGAAAAAACCGCCCGCACCGCAAGACAGGCATCCATGGCCGGAAAATCTCTGCCCGCAGCAAAGAAGCCAAAGAAAAAGTAAATGCATCCCTTTGTGAACCTTCGTGTACCCTTCGTGCCCTTTGTGTTAGAAACAACCAAGCGCGCATGAAGGACTACACGCAAAGTATCACAGACGAGATGCGCGACCGCATCCGCGAAGCATTACACGAAGACATCCCCACGATCGATGTCACTTCCGTCGCCACCGTCTCCTCAGGTGCAATGGGCGAAGCCATCTTCTGCGCAAAGGCTGATGGCATTCTTGCAGGCATCGACATCGCACTTGAAGTCTTCTCCCTCGTCGAAGGCGACACCGTCGGTATCGAAAAGCATATTAACGATGGCGCCACACTAAAGAATGGCGACAAGATCGCCGCAGTAAAAGGCTCGCTCCGCACACTCCTCGCCGGAGAACGCACGGCGCTCAATCTTTTGCAGCGCATGTCCGGCATCGCAACGACGACGCGCAAGTACGTCGACGCAGTGCACGGCACGAAGGCAACGATCCTCGACACTCGCAAGACCGCTCCGCTCCTGCGCCCCTTCGATCGCTACGCAGTCCGTACCGGCGGGGCGCAGAACCATCGGTACTCGCTGTCCGATATGATCTTGGTCAAAGACAACCACATCGCCGCCAATGCGGGAAACGTGGAAACTGTCGTCGCCAAACTTAAAGACTATTTCTCTAAAGAAGCGAAAGTCAAAGTTGAGATCGAAGTCACGACCCTGGACCAACTCTCGATCCTCCTCGAAAAAGGCCGCGGCATAGTCGATCGCGTCATGTTCGACAATTTCCCGATCGACGATCTCGCCGAAGGAATCCAGATGAACGACGACACCTTCGAAACCGAAGCCTCCGGCGGCATCACCCTAGCCACCATCCGCCACGTAGCAGAAACCGGCGTAGATTTTATCTCCGTAGGCGCGCTGACGCATTCCGTAGTGGCGCTGGATATCTCATTAGAGATGTAATCCTAATTGTCGTCGGGTTCGTAAA
>JANWLI010000002.1 GCA_025450975.1 Candidatus Kapaibacterium sp.
GGGATCTCCTTGATCCGTAAATAATCGATAAAGTCGCCATTAATAATGAGTATAGGCTTCTTAGAGGAAGCACCCTTGGCATAGGCGAGGAAGCGGACGAATGCTTCGTCGGCGAAGAAATTCTCCGTGCCGCGGTAGCGGCCGTCGGGCGAGCGTCCGCCGGCGAGGTGGAGATCGCTGGTGACGAAGATATCGCGGCCTCCGGAGGGCAGGTGGACTTCGGGCGCGCCGTAATCGCTAGGCTGCGCGGCGAATATTTCGGGGATAGTCTTCAATATATACTCCGGAGATGAACTTGCGGGAAAGTTTTAAGACGATCGGCGAGATAATGGCGAAAAATCCGTCGACGATGCTCATGACGATAAGATAGGCGTACTTGCCGGAGAGGAAAAAGAACGGGTCTTTCTCCCACGTACCGAGCAGCATATTCTCACCCATCTTCACGATAAAGCTATAGCCTGCAAAGAGCAGGAATTGCTCGATCATGTTGTTGCGGCGAATGCCGAAGTACAGCCACGTCAGCACAAAGCCGATCCAGAAGAAGGTGTGGATGAAGTTGTTGAGCCACGGCAGGAAGCTCATGACACCAAGCAAATAAAAGAGATAGTTGCCGGTGAACATGGCGACGAACCAAAAGACGAACAGGACTTTGAAGTTCGTGCGCCAGTACAGTTCGATACGCGGCCATGCTGCGCGAATACAGATAAAGAGCAGCAGGTACACGCCGAACACGCCGAGGTAGTCCAGCCACGAGTTATTGATACCTAAGATCTCTTCCATAATAGTTATGCGATATAGGGAGCTGCGTACTTAGCCAGCGTCATGACGGTGATCTGCGGGTTCACGCCGATACTCGACGGGAAAACGCTTGCATCGCAGACGAACAGGTTCTCATAGCCGTGCACGCGGAAGTCAGGCCCGATGACGGAACTGTCCGGATCGCTTCCCATGACATTGCCGCCTTGCGGATGTCCGGTGCCGATTGCCAGTTCGCTGGTATCGTGAACGAGCGTGTTCAGCTTATCGAGTTCGAGTGGCGACCTGAGTTCATGATACTCGAATGAGTTCGGCATCACGGCCTCTGCGCCTGCTGCGAGGAAGACATTGCCGGCGAGTTTGACGCCATCGAGCAGTGCATCGAAGTCGCGCTTTGTCGGCTTATAGCGGATCTCGCGGCCGGTGAGACCTGCGACACGCACTTCGGCATTCGACTCCGAGCCGACAAGCACACCGCCGCAGGCAAGCTTATTATAGCGCTGCATATTGCGGCAATGGTCTTCGAACCAGCCCGGCATCGCGGTCGATTGGAACATCGGCGGATTATACCAGGTCTCGACGATAAAGCCGCGGCTTGGCGCGATATTCAGATAATGCGAGATCTGCAGTCCCTGATGCGCATTGATGATGTACGGGAATGCAGCGGTGATCTGCGAGCCGACATTAAACGACAGCTTCTTACCGGCGTTCTTCGAGATGCCTGAACGGAGCAAGACGATACTCGAGCTGATCGCGCCGGCCGAGAGTACGAAGCGGTCCGCCTTGATCTGGATGCGTCTGCCGTTTCTGAATTCTCCGAGCGCTGAAGTGATCTTGCCACCCTTGCCCTCAAACTTCTGGATCTCGCACGATGCGAGAATCTCCAGCTTGCCTTTTCCGGATGCCTGAGCATCGGGCAGAATGTGATCAAGCATCGAAAGCTTCTTGCCGTACTGACAGCCGATGTTGCAGTAGCCGCAGCCGACACACTTCTCGAGATTAGCGGCGACGGCGCCGTATTTATTCGGCGTCGAGTCGAGACCGAGCTTAGCAATGCCTTCGAGGAATTTGACGCCACTTGGATTGAGGTAGTCTGCGATCGCATTGAACGGCGCTGGCTTGACGCCCATGAGCGTATTTACCGCTGCCATCGACTTCTTCATTTCGTCAGGATTGAGACCTGCGTTGAGTCCGCGGGGGTCATTCCACTCATCAAGCTTGCTGTCCGGCAGATCGAAGCAGACGGCATTATTGACGACGGTCGAGCCGCCGACGCACGAGCCCTGGAACACCTGGAAGCGGAAATCGCTGGCCATTTGCAGCGCGCCATCGGCGTACAGGCGCGAGACCATGTCCATCTCGTTTTCCGTATAGCTGGAGCGGTCCTGATGCTCGCCACGCTCGATCATGAGCACGTGTCTGCCCTTGGCAACTAACTCATGCGCGAGGATGCTTGCCGCAGCGCCGGTGCCAACGATGCAGATCTCGGCAGTAAACGTATCGCCTTCGATATCCTGCTCACCAAGCACATGCAAAGGCTTGCGGGCGGGCGGGGGATCTTGCTGCAGGCGCAATGCTGTGTCGGGCCGCTTGCTGAACGGCACGTAGCCGATCGAAGGATGTACGCGCTCGTCGTTGTAGTATCCCATGTAGCAAAGCTGCTTGCCCATGCGGATCATTGCTTGGACAAAGGTCCGCACCATCGGCGGGATGAGGTTAGCCGTGACATCCTGGTAGAAGCGCTTCTTGAGATACTTGAGGCGCTTTTCCTGGCTCATGTACGAAAGCGGCACGTTGAACGAGAGCAGGGGATAGAGTTGCATAGCCGAAAGTGCCATCTTCGAGATCCACTTCGACTTTGCCTTGAAGTTGTAAAGATACTGATCGACATTGCGCGCAACATCGTCGGCAGGGATAATGAGACCGCCATGGCCGTTGATGACTACTTCCGCCAAGGATTTCAGCGTACGGAATTGCATCGGCGATAAGTAGTTGAGCTTCAGGCGCGAGCGTTCGGCTGCCATGAAGAACCAGATCAGGAGTATTGCGATCGCTCCGTCAAAGAAAATAGAAACGGTCAGGAGATCGGACACGCGCATCGTGCCGGTAATGATATAGTTATCATGAGCAAAGAGCACGAGCAAAACACTGGCAATTTCTGCTACGAGCGATGCGGCGATAATGATGATGATCATCTCACGGTACTTCCGCACATTGAACGCCGCGATCCACGATAAGAGCGCGAACAGCGAGATCTTTACTGTCGAGTTATTTGCGTATGCCGGATCGGTAAACACGTACGGCTGCATAAATGCAGGTACAGTGAGTATTGCCGGCAATAAGTAGTAAAAGATCGCACCGGTATAGAAGATACCCAGCGCCTTTAAGTAAATAGAAAGACGGTTCTCAAGCGAAGTGAACGGCTGCATAGTTTGAAATTGATCGCAAACGCACGAAGAATCCGCTGTGTGCTTACCCAAGAAGTTGTCACGAAATGACAGGCCTCTAACCAGCCACCTTCCTGAACTCATGGGGAGTGCAAACAGCGGCCCTGAAATCGGCCGCTAATATATGGAAAATTTAGGAAGAATGCAAGGGGGAGCCCAATTATCGCACGATCACTACCTCCTCGGCCCGCGAGTGTATGAAGCACGCGTGCGTCTCAATCTCAAATTTACATAAATTAAAATTATCACTTTTGAAGGTACAATTCCGGAAATAATGTATTATATTAGTATCAAGTTCTGCCAACTTATCAATTTTACGATTTGAAGAAGCAGAATGTAATCGGCGAAACAGCTTCGGTTGCTAGTCGTTGTTTTTATCATTAACTCATATTTATCATGTATACAGTACAATCTTTCAGGCGTAATGCCTGCCTCTTCTGCTTATTTCTTCTTGTAACGGCATTTGGTGCTCCAGTAAAAGCTGGATGTCCGACAGATATATACCCTACTTCAACTGATCCCGATTATGTGGCATGGACGCCCGTAACGCAATCTTTTCTCCTGGCTTCTGGATGTGCTGTAGAAGTAAAGTATTGTCGTCGGAATATCCCTGGCTTGGCTTTCAATATTATATCGACGAATTTACGGCAACAGGTACCGGATGTCCAAATCTTTATTGGATTGATGTCTTTAATGAGATACGGGAAGTACTGTTTAATGATGCATCTATTAATCCTGGCCCTTGTACCCAGCCAAAAATAACAGTCACATTGTATACTGGTATGTGCATTAGTTTCCATTTACACAACGGAGATCCTGTTTGTCGTCCCTGTCCAGGTGCTTATTGCGCAAAGGCTTGTAAAGTTTGTATCAATTCTACAGGTCAGAGAGAAATATCTGAGTGTAGCTTTAGTGTAGTAGGTAATGCTAACTGTGAGACACAGTCATATCTCGAAGAGGTTACTTTCTATGACATTGCAAACGAATTTCCTGGGGACTTCTATACTTGTTACATGTTTGATTGCGAAGTATTTGACTAAATGAAATTACTGCTTATCTTAATCGCAACCATGCTGGCGCTTCTAAACGTAGAAGCGCCAGCTCAGGTGCTTTGGAAGCCTACCACCACAAGCACATGGCTTAATCCCGTCACCCAGGAAGAGGACTCGGCAGTTTGTGTAACTGCCCTCTCCTGCTATGGGAACAACTGTACTGCGGCAGGACGCATTCAAATGAGAGACAGTCCATGGGTACGGTTAATTGTTTATCGCTCCAATGACGGAGGTCGATCGTGGCATGAACAATCTCTTAATCTTCAATATAAACCGCGAGTTACAGACTGGGCAATTAAAGAAGTACAGCAGATCGACTCACTACATGCCATTATTGCTAGCAGAGAGTTCGGTTTTGTAGCGCGAACCACGAATGGTGGAGCTACTTGGCATTCCATTAACTATCCTGTCGAGCGTGAGCTGCTCGACATTCATTTTTCCGACCCGCTTACTGGTGTTCTTACCTGTGTTGGGAGTGATAGTAATATATATACGACATCCGATGGAGGCGTAACTTGGGTAAATCGTCCGTGGACTGATCGTCCATGGCCATCAATGTGGTCATGTCATTCTTATGGAAATGGAAGCTACTACTTCTTTAAATACGGGCATGGTCCGTTTTATACTACGGAAGACGATTTTGTGACCTTTGATTCAACTTCGCCTATTTTGGATTCGGTTTCGGATCCAAATTATGATTACATTTTTGGCTCAATAGAGTATGGATCGAAGGATACGATGTATGCGATGGGAAACTACTATGAAAGTATTGACGGACAAGCTCGACCTCATGGACTGATTAGGCGCACAACAGACAATGGAAAAACCTGGGAAGACCCTTGGATCTTTCCCTGGGAAAACATAGCATTTATCCGACACATAAGCTCAATCCAGCGAGATTCTATTTTTGCCGGAGGTGGCGACAATCGTCACTACGTTTACAGCCATGATCGTGGCAAGACATGGACAGTAGACTCGATCCTGATCGATACTAATCACGAAACAGCAAGATGCTTTGGTATGGAAATCTCTGCCGATGGGCATCCTATTGCCGCGTTTGGTAGTCCTGGCTTTGCGCATGAGTCAATAATTGCACGGGGTGAGCAGAGAACATCAAAAGTCGAGTATACAGAATTCATTAAATACTATACGAATTTTTACCCCAATCCAACGACTGGCTCTGTCAATATTGAGACCATCATTAAGATGGGAATGCCGGTAACAGTAATGGACATCATGGGTCGCGAACTTCTAAAAACGAAACTCTCAGAAGAAGGGAAACTCACAGTCGATATTTCCCATCTTCCACCGGGTATTTATAATATCGTGTTCAATTTCTTAGGAAAGGTTTTTATTGTTGGCAAAGTTGCGAAAATCGAATAAAAAAAAGCAAGGGCCCACGACTGTCGAGATTCAAAATCGTCACAAAAAAAAACGGGCAGGTGATTACCTGCCCGTTTCTGATTAGCTTATAATAAGTCGTTACACCGTCTCGCCCAGGCCGCCGGCAGCTACTTTGCCATTGGTCATGAGGTCGCGTTCGCCGAGGTTGATGCCGGCGAACCAACGGGTACGGTCGAACATGTCGCGGTTCTTGTTGCAGACGATCTGGAAGCAGGTCGAGTTGCCCTGCTTTGCGATATCGACCGACCAGCCGAGGAAGATCTCCCAGCAACGGAACCACCATTCGCCATAGGCCTTCATGATGATGTCCTTGTTGCGCTGCCAGTTGTTGTACCAGCGCTGGATCGTGTACGAGTAGTGGATACCCACGTTCTCGACGCTGTGGATCTCAAATCCTGCGCCTTCGAGACGCTTGACGACAAACGATAGCGGCATGCTCGCGTCAGCGCCCGGGAAAATGTACTGCGCCATGAAACCGCCCCAGATGAGGGACTCCTGATGGTACCCGGCGCGGAGGCCTGCGATCTGCAGATAGAATAAGCCGTCGTCCTTCAGGAGGCCGGCGATCTGCTTCATAAATCTCTGGAAGTACTTAACGCCGACGTGCTCAGCCATTTCGAGGCAGGAGATCTTATCGTACTTCGCATCGGGAATGCTGCGATAATCCATGCGGTGCACACGCGCGCGGTCCTTGACGCCCCAACGCTCGATCTGTGCATTTGCGTAATCAGCGCCTGCCTGAGCGATCGTGATGCCGGTCGAATCGGTGCCGTAGTACTTAGCCGAGTGCGCTGCAAGCGTACCCCAGCCGCAGCCGATATCGAGGAGTTTCTCGCCTTTTTTCAACTGAAGCTTCTGGCAGACGAGATCGAGCTTCTGATCCTGCGCCGTTTCGAGGTCTTCGAAGCCGGTCTTGAAGAAAGCAGAGGTGTAGATCATGCGGTCGCCGAGGAACGAGCCGAAGAAGTCATTGCCACGATCGTAGTGATCGCGGATGACGCGTTCATCCTGCTTTTTCGAGTGGATCGTAACCTGGGGAATAAACTGCTTGAACAAAAACTTGAGGTGATGCCCGACGAACTTGTAGTTGAAGAACAGCGTCCGGTTCTGGATCAGCTGCTGGACGTCGCAGTTCACATCGACGCGCCCATTCATATAATCTTCGATAAACGTGGTGATCGGGACCTTTACACCATTGCGATAGCGCGAGGAAACCTTGGGATCTCTGACACTGACAACGTCAAGAATATTCTTTGTTTGGCTTGGTACAATTGACATAGGGTACGAATAATGAGTAAGTGGATGAAAACTGACTTCTTGAAAGCAAATGTACGAACGTTAGAGTTTCCACGGGGCCCATTTATCCCATAAAAGGCCAAAGACAGGCAAAATTAGCCATGGGCTGTCGAACTACTGTACTATCGTCAGCTTGCCCGTCATGGCCAAGACCTTCCTGCTCCAAGGCTAGGATTTTTGCCGGATTTGAAAATCAATCAAATAGAATTTTTGTTTTATATTGGCGAAACGATGAAAACTATGAAAATGCATTCGCGTGTAAATTCTGAAGGCGATAAAATAATAGCGCGTGTAAATTCTGTGAGAGGTGAAGTTCCAGCGTATGACAAAATGTCAGAAAAAACGTGTGTGTGTAAATTTATCTCTGTGTAAAATATAGAACTTACGGACTGAAATTTTGGCAGGTGTAAATAAAAAGGCAGGCTAAATTTGCCTGCCTTTGTGAGAGCGACGCCGGGCCGACAACACGCAAGTACCGGGTAATTAATAATTATTGGGGCTGGATCGACCGTCGGACCTTGGTCGGAAGTTTAGCAAAGACTTCATCATACGAGGCCCTGATCCGCTCGCGCCACTCTTTTTTCGTTAGCGCATCGGCCGTCTTGACCGAGATCCAGTGATAGCGGCCAACGTAGGCTGCCGGCTCGATGTTCTCGCGTTCAACTAGACGTGCGAATGTCTCAGGATCGCATTTCAGGGTACAGCTGAATTCGGGCATAGGAGAGGCGCTCGTGATAGCAAACATCTTTTCTCCGACGAGAAAGCAGAGGTCATTTCCCCATTTAATGTCCTCGGTGACTCCGGGAAGTCCCAGGCAGATTGTGCGAAGCTCTTCAATATTCATCTTTACGAAAATAATACCTGCGTAACCAATGGTTAGTACTTTTGTACAGTAGACTTAAGACCACAGAATGAATTTCTCGCTTAATAGCCGGATCCTATTGGTACCGATCGCCATCATTGTGGTGATCCTGGCCGGTCTTGTCTTGCGTGAACTCCAGGGAGCGCTGCTCGGCTTCGTCGTGGCTGTCTTTCTGTCGATGATCTTTTTTCCAATTGTTGAATTCTTTGCCGCGAAGAAGATACCGGTCGTCTTTGCTATCATCATCGTACTTATCTGTGTCGCCGGGGCTGTCTATACGATCACGATGATTCTTTCCGTGAGCATTAGCTCAATGCAAGCGATTCTGCCGCGATATGAAACCCGCTGGCAGCAGGACATTTTTCCATCGATCATGGCATTGCTTCCGGAGGAGCTTCAGCAGAAGGTCAGGGAGTTTAAGTGGGATACGACATTCACCCCTTCGGCGGTTGCATCGGCGTTAACAGGGTTCGGCAACACGATCGCAACACTTGTCAGTGACTGGGGCATCATCCTTCTGTTTATGATCTTCATCCTCGCAGGGCAGGGACAATTTCGCCGAAAGATCAAGATCGCTTTT
This sequence comes from Candidatus Kapaibacterium sp., assembly GCA_025450975.1. Lineage (GTDB taxonomy): Bacteria > Bacteroidota > Ignavibacteria > Palsa-1295 > Palsa-1295 > JANWLI01. Next base: position 8,398 of record JANWLI010000002.1, read on the forward strand.
CCGCCGGATAGCGCAGAGAAGATCTACGTGCTCTTTGATGCGATCTACCACCAGTGCCGCAAGTATATCATTGCTGTGACGCTCTTCAATGTGCTCAGCGGTGTGACGATGACAGTTGTGCTCATGATCTTCGGTGTTGACCTTGCCCTTTTTTGGGGGCTGCTTACATTCTTGTTAACGTTTATCCCCAGCGTCGGATCGATCTTTGCCGCAGCCCTTCCGATCGTAGTTTCCTTCCTGCAGTTCAAGGGTATTGGCCAGCCACTCTTGATCGGCATTGTCGTGATCTCTACGCAGATTTTTATCGGTAGCTATTTAGCCCCACGGGTGATGGGCAATACGCTCAATATCAGCCCACTACTGATCATCGTCTCCCTGATTTTTTGGGGATGGGTCTGGGGGCCGTGGGGCATGGTGCTTTCCGTGCCGATAACTTCCATGATCGCAATCATTTTTGAGAACGTTGAACCCTTGAAGCCGATCGCTGTGCTTATGCGTTCCGAGCCACACCGGCGCATTACCAGGCTTCGTACGAAGAAGTTTGCCTGAACTATTTCTCTGTGTCTAAACTTTCAAAGCTCTTGCAGTTAATTTTTTGATACGATGAAGTACTTTTTTATTCTTGCATTCTTAGTTATAACGGTTTCCCTTGGCTATGGTCAGAAGATCGCCTGCGTCGATCAGAACCTTGCTATTAAAGACGCCTCCCAACTCAAAAAAGCAGAAGCAGAGCTGAAGAAGCTCGTGCAAAGCTGGCGTGATACGTTCGACCTACTTAAAAAGAATTTTGAACAAAAGTATACTGCATACCAGAAGGACTCCAGCACATTGACGCCGGAAGCGCGTCAGAATCGTACGGCCGAACTAGTCAATATGCAGCAGCAGGCAAGACAGTACGAACAACTGAAGGTGAATAAGACGAATGGCGGAGATTATGTGGCGCACCGCAACCGCCTGCTTGAGCCGTTAAGCAAACAATTCAAAACTGCTGTTGCCGACGTCGCGAAAAGTGAAGGGATCAACATTGTGTTATCAAAGGATAAGATAATATTGACGGATGGCGCGGTCGATCTGACGGAGAAAGTTGCAGCAAAAATGAAGTGATCAGCGCAGCTTAAACTTCGGGACTCGCTTGATCAGCTTCTTTGCTGCCTTCACAAAGAATCGCTTGATGAACTGGAACAGCAGTCTGAACTGCGTCTTGCCGAGTTTTCCGTCAAACTCCAGCAGAAAATGAAGATCGCGGATATCTTCATCGGTCATTGGCAGCGAGATTGAACTCGAACGATCTACCTGTCCTTCAACACCTTCCTCTTGTCGTTGCGCCTCTTCTCCCAGAGCCTTTGTAAGAAAATTTCTCAGACGTTCGTCGAGCGCTTCGAGTCGTTTGCGTAATTCCTCGTTGGTTTCATATCGAAGGAGAAAGCCAATATGATCGTGGAGGATCGCAGCTTTCTTCGTCATTTCCGGAGCAAAGAACTGCTCGGCATCTTCTTCGAGCGTGGCGATGAGCATCTCAATATCATCGATCTCTTCTTCGCTTGCTAAGAACACACTCGTCTCGCTAAAATCTTCGATCTCGATAAACACCGACGAGAGGCGCTGCAATTCGTGTCCGTAGACCTTTTTGATCTCTTCGCCGATCTCGCCTTTGATCTTCCGGATCTCCGCCTGAATCCCGCGCAAGCTCATCGCGAGTTGCTGATGCTTTTCCTTGGACTGCGTGTTGCGGAGCATCGCTTCGAGTTCATGCTCCTGGACGACAAGGTCATTGACGAGCTTATTGCGCATCCCTTTGCCCGCCACGATCCGGTCTTCGATGTCGCGGTCGGAAGGGAAGACCTGTGCCTTGCCGATCTTCACTGCATGCAGTTTTGTGTTGCCATCGAGCCGGGCGCGGATCAGCTCTTCATCAAGCACGACAGCACCGTCGGTGATGATCAGGATCTCCGCTCCGGCAAGATTCTGCATCGACGCAATATCGTCGATGGCTGTCAGGACTGCTTTTTGTAATACGGTGCCCTGCCCGAGATGCGTGATACGCAGCATTTGGCGAATGAGGGCATTATAGCTTTCTGCATCGACGGCAGTATGCATCTCTCCGACTTTATCATCGAACGTCCGCAGACTGATAAAGCCCATCTCCTCTTTATTCTTATTCAGAAAGTAGAAGAGAATTGCCTTTGCCAAATGGATGCGATGATGCGCACGCATTGAGTTTGACGTATCGAAGAGGATGAAGACCTTTTGCTTTTGGCTGTCAAAGCCAAAGCTTTCGCCGGCATCCTGCACCGGGACAATAACCGGGGCTTTTGCAACCGGGAGCCAGAGCGTACGCTCAGCGAGGCGCTCGTCAAATACTTCTTCGGGAAGGAGGAATTGCCAGGAGTAGATACGCGGAAGGTCGCGGCGATTGCGGATGTAGTCGGCCTCGTACTCTTCACCGGAAGGGATATCGTACTGAAAGCGGTCCTTGATGTCCTGATTCGGCGAAGCGTCCATGGTTGCCAGACGCAGCGCCGGCTGAAGCTTACGGAAAAGCTCGCTCGATTCGTCTTCGAGCACGCGTGCGATCTCGAAGACGGCCGTGAATTCGCTGGGCAAATGGTCATAGATATGCCCCAGGAATCCAAATTCCTCCATTTTCTGAAAAAATGCTCTTTCCGTAGACATAAGAGAGTCTAAATTTACGAAATGCCCGAGGTGTCGATTTGGAAATTGGTATGTACTATGTCGAAGCCAGATCCGGTAGTACCAGGAAACACATTTCACTTGTCAAGACAGACTGATCACAGCAGGCGCTTGAGGTAGCGGCCTGTATGCGATGCCTCGACCTTTGCGACAGCCTCTGGTGTGCCTTCTGCAACGACGAGCCCGCCACGCGCACCGGCTTCCGGGCCAAGATCGATGACCCAGTCGGCTGACTTAACCACTTCAAGATTGTGCTCGATAACGATCACGGAATGTCCGGCGTCAACGAGCGCGTTCAATGCGAGTAAGAGTTTCGCAATATCGTCAAAATGCAGGCCGGTGGTAGGTTCATCGAAGATGAATAACGAGTTTTCTTCCGTGCTCTCAACAAGATGAGAGGCGAGTTTGATGCGTTGCGCTTCTCCGCCGGAAAGTGTTGTTGCAGGCTGCCCAAGCCGCATGTAGCCAAGGCCGACTTCCTCGAGCCGTTTCAGGCGAGAGACAACACGCGGATATTTCTCGAAGAAGATGACCGCTTCTTCGACCGTCATTTTTAGGACGTCGACGATACTCTTATTGTTGATCGTCGCTTCGAGCACTTCCGGCTTATAGCGCGAGCCTCCACAGACATCGCATGTAAGATACATGTCTGCCAAAAATTGCATCTCCACTTTGACGAAGCCCTCGCCCTGGCAATTCTCACATCTGCCGCCCGGAACATTGAACGAGAAGTACCCGCTCTGCCAATTACGCTGCTTCGAATACGTCGTACGCGCAAAAGCTTCGCGAATGTGATCGAAAGCGTTTACATACGTAGCGGGATTCGAGCGAGGCGTTCTTCCGATCGGCGTTTGATCGACAAGATAGACAGAACTGACACGATCTGCTCCATCGATAGAATGAAATGAGCCAACCTGCTGAACGGGCTCACCCTTCTCTTTACGAAGACCGCTATACAAGACATTATGAACAAGTGTCGACTTTCCTGAGCCCGATACGCCCGTGACAGCAACGAGGATGCCGAGCGGGAAGCGGACGTCGATCGTTTGCAAGTTATTCTCAGATGCTCCCTGCACTTTGATCACGTCCAACGGACTCACGCGCCGGCGCTTCTTTGGCACCGGAATAGACAACTTACCCTTGAGGTACTTCGCCGTTAACGTATCGACACCGTTGGCAAGAAACGTCTCGCGATCGCCTGCATAGACGATCTCGCCACCGCGCTCGCCTGCATGCGGGCCGAAGTCGACGATATGATCGCCGGCGCGGATGACGTCTTCATCGTGCTCGACAACGACGACAGTATTGCCGAGGTCGCGTACACGCCTGAGGATCGTAAGCAGGCGTTCCGTATCACGTTGATGAAGTCCGATGCTTGGCTCGTCGAGCACGTAGAGTGTGCCGGTAAGTGCGCCTCCCAACGAGCTTGCAAGTTGAATTCGTTGCGACTCACCACCGGAAAGTGTATGCGAAAGGCGGTCGAGCGTCAGATAGCCGAGACCGACGTCATCGAGATAGCGCAATCGCTTCTGGATCTCGAGCATGATACGGTCGGCGATCTTCTTCTCGTACTCGGTAAGCGTGAGCGAGTCGAAGTAGGTATGCGCCTCTTCGATCGTCATCCGCACGACATCGTGGATAGACTTCCCATGTACTTTAACATTGTGAGCCGCAGGTCGCAATCGCGAGCCATGACACTTCTCACATGTGGTATACCCGCGGTAGCGAGACAGGATAACGCGGTAGTGAAGCTTGTACGTATGCGTTTCGAGCTCACGGAAAAATCCTTTTAGGCCATCAAACTCTTTTCCGTAGCCATTCCAGATGACATGCTTCTCTTCGTCGGTGAGTTGAGCATACGGAGTGCTCAGCCGGATATCTGCCTTCGGTGCGATCGTAACCAGCTCGCGTTGATACGAGGAAAACTTCTGTCCCGTCCAGCACGCTATCGCTCCTTGTTTAAGCGTCTTTGTCTTATCCGGAACGACTAGGTCCATGTCGATACCAATGGATCTGCCAAAACCTTCACATTCAGGACAAGCGCCGAAGGGACTATTAAAGGAGAAGAGCCTCGGATCGGGCTCTTCGTATGGCAGGCCGCAGATAGAGCATTCGAAGCGTGAGCTGAACGGATACTCGGTTGTCTTCCCATCTCCGCTCAATCTTGCAACAATGACTTTACCGCCGCCCTCGCCGAAGGCAGTCTCAATGGACTCAGCAATACGGGTAATGCCGTCTTCATCATCGGCGCGCCAGATAAGGCGGTCGACGAGAATGCGCGCATCTTCAAGCTTGATCGTCTTCGGATCCTGCTCGGAGAGTTCGAAGATCGTGTCGCGTCCGGCAACGGTGACACGGAAGAACCCTTGCTCACGCAGATTTTGCCATTCGTCCTTGAGCGTATGCTGCTCGTGACGATGCATCGGAAACAGGATGTAGTATTTGTCACCATCTTTGAGCACTTTACGTATTGCCGCAATAACGGTGGCAGGCGTCTCTTTCTGGACGATGGTGCCGTCGTTGGCGCAGTAGGTGATACCGATACGTGCGTAGAGCACGCGGAGGTAGTCGTAAATCTCTGTCTGTGTGCCTACCGTTGAGCGCGGATTGCGCACCAGCGTCTTTTGCTCGATCGCTACAGCCGGGCTGATACCGGAAAGCAGTTCGACATCCGGCTTCTGCATGCGCTCCAGGAATTGGCGTGCATAGACGGAAAGGCTTTCGACGTATCGGCGCTGTCCCTCAGCATAGAGCGTGTCGAAGGCAAGGGAAGACTTACCAGACCCGGAGACGCCGGTAAAAATGATCAGTTTGCCACGCGGAAGCTCGACGGAGACATTTTTTAGATTATTGACGCGCGCGCCACGGATCAGGATCGGCCGCCGGCTTGAAGGTAGACTCGTGGTATGTGCTTTTTCGTTCTGCAAGATAGGTACAGCTATCCTACAACAACGGCGAGTTTCAAATCGGTCTAGAGATACCGCTCTTTTACCACGTTAAAATGATGGAGGTCGTGGCCGGCGATGACATAACCCAACGCCCGGACGCTTACGGGCTGGTTATTGGCTACCCCTTTGCGTGCGAGGACTGAGTCGTCAAAAGACTTAAATAGGGTGATCGTGGCAGTTCTGGCAGCATTATAGTCGTCTGCCATCTCTTTGCCGCTTCTGTCATCTGCCTTTGCGACGGCAGCATAATCATTTTCTTCGAAGCCGGGCAGGTTAGTCGGGTCATTGCGGGCAATGCTCAGTGCGCGGTAGGCGAAGATGCGCTCGGAGTCGATAATATGCTGCGCAACATCTTTGATCGACCACTTACCTTCGGCGTAGCGATACAGTAGCTTGCTTTCCGGTAAGGTAGAGAGCAGGGAAGCGAAGTTCTCCTGCTGCGTAGCAAAATAATCTAAGAGATTCTCCGAAGGCACGAGTGCAACGTACTGTCCGTAATACGGTGCAAATTCTCCCTCCTGGGGCCGGATGATCGTCTGTGCCATTACGGAGCGCTAATAGTGAGGCTTTCTTCTTTTGTCGGAGCAAAGGTATCGGCGCCGTTAGTGAAGCGCTCGATCGACGACCTGATCTCCGCCAGATCGAAAAAGTGTTTACCGGCAGCGTTGCGAAGTTCGCGTGCAACCGTATCCTGTGTCGAAGCGACGATCACACGTTTACCGTAGCTGCGGAGCAACTCGACTGCACGTTCGAAATCGCCGTCACCAGTCACCAGCAGGGCAGTGTCGTACTGGCCGATCGTTGTGAAGAGGTCCATAGCCATTTCAAGATCGAGGTTTGCCTTGCGGGTCAGTTCGCCCGATACTTCATCGCGGAAGTACTTGATTGTCTTCACACGCACCGTATAACCGGCATGGTTAAGGTAGCCGTAAAAGCGTTGTTCGCGCGGATCGGGCGGCATCTTCTGCGATGCATACCAAAAGGCATCGCCGATCGTTGCTTTTTGCGTGAAGTAATCCAGGAGTTTACGCGGGTCGAAGAACCAGCCGAGGGACCGTTGCGCGTAGTAGGCGTTTTCGCCGTCGACGAAAACAGAAATACGATTTTGCTGTTTCTGGAACAGCGGATGAATTGGATCCATAAACCTATTTCGATTTAGAACGCTGCCAATAGCGACAGCGAATAGTCAATTAGATACGTTTGCCCGTTTCAGTATCAAATAGATGTACCGTATTTGTCCGAACCGCGAACCGTAGCATACTGCCGAGCTCTGAGCTTTCAACCGGATCAAAACCATGTCGCGATACAATGATGCGCCCGCTTATAGAAGCTGACGATTCAAGCATATAATTGGTTGTCGCTCCGAGTGGCTCCGTCAGGACGAGACGACCTTCGATCGTGTCTTCCTGGCCGGATGCACTGCTAGTTGCAACGGCAAAATCCTCAGGTCTAATTCCCGCAATGACGTCTTTTCCCTCGACCCCGGAAGTGGCCGAAACCGAGATCCGAACGCCATCTGCAGTGAACACGCCACCTGCAACGTGTCCGCGAAGCAAATTCATCGGTGGAGCGCCTAAAAACTTAGCGACAAAACTTGTTGCCGGACGCTGGTAAATATCATCGGGAGTGCCGAATTGCTCGAGCCGTCCGCCGTTAAGCACGGCGATCTTATCGCCCATGGTCATCGCTTCGGTCTGGTCGTGCGTAACATAGAGCATCGTCACGCCGAGGCGCTTTTGCAGTGTCTTCAATTCGGCGCGCATACCTGCTCGGAGTGCTGCATCAAGATTCGAGAGCGGCTCATCAAATAAGAATACTTGTGGTTTGCGGACGATCGCTCTTCCAACAGCGACACGCTGCCGCTCACCTCCGGAGAGTTCTTTCGGTTTACGGTCAAGCAGTTTTGTGATCGATAGGAGTTCAGCTGCCAGCTTCACTTCGCGATCGATCGTCTCTTTTGCTTCTTTGCGGATCGTTAGCGGGAAGGCGATATTCTCGGCGACTGTCAGATGCGGGTAGAGTGCATAATTCTGGAAGACCATGGCAACGTCGCGATCTTTTGGTTCAAGATCATTGACACGCTTGCCGGCGATCATGATATCGCCACCAGTAGCTTGCTCGAGACCCGCAACCATACGTAAGGTCGTCGATTTGCCGCAGCCCGACGGGCCGACCAGGACGATGAACTCGCCTTGCTCAGCGGAAAACGATACGCCGCGAACAGCTTCTGCATTGTTCGTATAGCGCTTCTCGACACTCCGTAACTCCAGGTGGGGCATGCGTACTTAGTTGAAGATTCTTCCTTGCAAGGATTTTTTGAATTCTTTCGTGCCTTTAAAAAATGCAATTAAAAAAGGGCAGTCTGTCTCAGACTGCCCTTCACAGTTAAGCTGGTATCATGCCTTAACGGATGATCGTCACAGGAGTTTGCAGGAGTCCACCCGGCGTTAGTGCAGCAACGTAGTACCTGCCGCTTGCTACATGTCCCAGGTTTACCTTGAACGAATGATCGCCGGCACTCTTTTTTCCTGCATAGAGCGTCGTGATCAACTCTCCGGCAGTATTGTAGAGCCGGAGGTCCAGATGATTCGAGGAGCGCATGTTTACATCGATCGAGATTGTACTCGATGCCGGGTTCGGGTATACCGCGACCTTGCCGATCGCAGCCACACCGTTCTCTTTGACTGACGCTGCCAGCGTCGGCGAATGCCAGAAGCCGAAGCGGCCGATCGTCGTGCTGTTCGATGCTACGCCGACGGCTGTTTCGCCGACAGTGTAGTTCAACCTTGTCGTGGAGTTCGCTGTCTGACCACCGGCATTAGAGATGACGACTTTCTGCAGGACAACCTGCGCAGTAGCCACATCTGCCAGTGCAGCAGCGAGAAGCAGTATGAGTATTGATATCTTCATCCTATACTCCATTACTGGTTGATGATCAGGTAGTTGAACGTTACGTTACCGGTAAGCGCTGCCACGCCTGCAAAGACACCTGCAGTGAACGAACCGTTAGCCTGAGAAACAATACGCAACGGTACAGCTGCCAGGCCACCACCATTAACCGTTAAGAGAATAAGCGAATTTGCTTTTACGAGTGCGTTGTTGATGGTGATCTGCGTCAGGCCCGTGGTTATCGTACCCGAGCCAGCAGCGCCGATAAACTCAAGACCGCCGGTAACCTTCAACGCGGTTTCTCCTGCTGCGCTTGTCGACACTTCCAGCGCATCGGCAACAGTGGCATTTAACGTCGTCTTACCATTTGCAGCCACATCGAGCACCGTAGCACCAGTCGAGTTTACTGCCGTCATAAGCTTTGCAGTAGCATTCACGGAGGTATTCTGGATCGTAAGTGCTGCATCTGCCGAGGCGGCCGTCACTGCGTTGATCGCAGTGCCAGTCGTCGTCTGCACGTTCAGAGCATTATCAACGGTTGCGCTGATCGATGTCTGTCCGCTTGCAGCAACATCAAATACGGCCGTGCCGCCGGCATTAACAGCTGCAATAATATCTGCGCTTGCATCGGAGGAAAGGTTTTGCACAGATAGCGCTGCATCGCCTGCAACATTAGCAACTGCGTTGATCGCCGTGCCTGCAGTATTGCTGACTTCGATCGTTGCTGCTCCCGTGAGCGAGCCGGTCGAACTTGCCATGATCGCAGCGCCGGTAGTTGCTGTCGCATTTAATGCAGCACCAAGGCCGGTGTTTGCAAATGTTGCAGCACTTCCACCAAGCGTGTTGGTGAGCGAGAAGCCGGTGCCGGTTGCGAGGTTGAGTGTTTGCGTGAACGGAAGTGTCAGTCCGCCGCCACCTGTACCGGTAAACGACAAGCTGATCGTGTTGCCGGTGGTATTTACTGCCAGGTCGCCGCCGCCCGTGATCGTAACCGGTCCGGTCGAACCGTTGACACTGGTTACGAGGCTGCCGCTTAAGATCGACGAGTCGAGCTTTGCATTTGCATTGAGCGTGACAAGTGAGTTCGCCGTCGGGCTGCCGGGTAATGAGACGCTAAATCCGTCCACTGCTTCGGCGTTAAGTGCAACATCGGCAGTCAATGCACTGAGTGCACTGCTTAAGGCGATCTTCGGACTAAGCTCACTCTGTCCGTCGACGGCGATGCCGAGTTCGTACTCGGTCGAAGCGTTCACTTCGAGGTTGCCGTTATCGCCGACCATTGTCGAAAATATTCCATCGACAGTGGTGACGACATCTGTTTCTGTCAGGACGGCCTGCGACGAACCTTGTGCGTACACGCTGATCGCCAACGTGTGCTGCCCGTCAACGACGGGAGTGCCGCTCGTCGTCGTGAGTTTTCCTTGCAGACTGAACTGGCCTTCAGCTGTTGCACTTGTCTGGCTGTAAACAGAAAGTGAAAAATAGAGAGAAATAAATAGCACCGAAATGCGAAAGATAGTATCGATTTTCATGGTTTAGGATGGTAAGTTGTTATTGCTTCGTGTTAGAGTCGGGGAGTAGGGGGATCGATCTGATGTTGTGCGTTTACATGGATGATCACTTCAAGCACATATGTCTCGTATATTTCAACGGTTCATGGCATCGCTGCGTGACATCAGTGGGGATTGGGGCCGGGAGTTAGCGTGGAGAAGCTATACAAATATACGTTATGAGTTACGAATGTGGTTAAAACTTTTACACATTTAATCCACGCTATAAGTCATTGGGAATAAGCTACTTACCATTTTTACCCTCTTGTAAAATTATCCGAAACGTGGTGCCCTTCCCGGGGGTACTATCCTTGACAAAGAGCTTGCCATGATGGTACTCATCAATGATTCGTTTTGAGAGGGTCAGGCCCAGCCCCCAGCCACGGGTTTTCGTGCTGTAGCCGGGTCGGAACACATTCTTTCGCTGCCTGCTATCGAGGCCTTTGCCGGAATCGGTTACATCAATAATAACCTTCTGATTATTCGCCGATGGCTCGATGTGAATAAAGATGCTGCCCGCTGGCGTCTCGATCGCTTCCATGGCATTCTTGACAAGATTCTCGATCACCCACTCGAAGAGTTCGCGATTGATCCGGACGGGTATCTCGTCGATACTTGTCTCGAGCGAGAATGAAATATCTTTTCCAAGTTTCGAAAACCGGTCTTCGAGATACCCCATCGTTGTCGAGATGACTTCGACGATATTCTGCTGCTTGAGGTCGGGTGCAGCGCCGATCTTCGAAAACCGGACAGCGATACGATTGAGGCGTATCGTATCATGCTCGATCTCCCTGGCGATCTCATGGACTTTTTCCGGATTATCGGCTGAGAGCCGCAGCATCTCCGTCCAGCCGAGCAAACTGGAGAGCGGCGTTCCGAGCTGATGCGCAGTTTCTTTGGACATGCCAACCCAGATATTCGATTGCTCGCTACGCTTGAGATACGAGAAACTAAGGTAGCCGATGATCACAACGACTGCGCCGAGCAAGAGCTGGATCAACGGCAGCTCTTCGATCTTCGAGAGGATCCGGCTGTCGCCATAGTGGACGAAGTTCGTGATGATCGAATCACCGGTGACAAGATCTTTATAGTGGATCGTGTCGGGAGCGTACACCTCATCCATGCGCCGTATTTCCTCGCGCAGAAAGGCAAGTTGCGATGCAGAGTCAAGCGTCGTATCGAGCGGGACGTTTATACTAAACTTTGCATAACTCTTCATGCCATAACTTGGCACATCGTCGCGATCGGTGAGCACGACCGGGACGCCGGAGTTACGGGTATAGTCGACAATAAGTTGGTAGAGAATGGCGTCCGGCTCTTCGGCCATTTGAAAATGGCTCAGGGCATCGGCAAAAAGGGAAGCTACGCGCTGCTCACGCTCCTTAAGTTGGCCGACGAGTTGGTTAGAGTAGAGGAGTACGCCGATGACCGTAAGCACGGAAAGGGCCAAAAGGCCCAGCTTAATATTTGCTGAAGGTGGTAGCCTGACGTTACGGGCGCGAAACTGGTCTGCCATTGGGTATTCCTGTAACTGGCATTCTGACCAATGAGTTTAGTGGGTTTTTGGTCTCCTTCAGGCAAAAGGGAGGCGGGGCTGGGTTAGCAGCCCCTTAATACACCACCATTAGAATCATAGTAGGAAATCTAAAAATTGTGGGCAGGGTAGTGACCTCGCTGTTCTGTGTCCTGCCCCTCGTCGGAAGATAGTTGTGTTGTGTGTTCGTAGTGAGAGAAATAAACTTGTATGGGCGCGGGGGAGGAAAAAATCTGAAGATCGGGAGTTCCAGTGACAGTCCTCCCCATAAAAACTGGTACTAGACCTCAACCGATCTTCAAAACTCTGTTGTCAAGTGTGGAGAGGTTAAAATTTGAAGATCGGGAGTTCCTGTCTCAGTCCTCCCCATAAAAACTGGTACAGAACCTCGACCGATCTTCAAAAACTTTATTTTGTCAGGTGAATTACTATTGTTCGTAACTCACGGTACAAAAATAGCAGGGTGGAAGTCTTGAATTATTATACGAATATCAGATTCATTTACATTATTTCAGGGATTTCTTAAAAGACCTGAAAGATTTGGAGGAGATCCTGAAGATCGTGTGAGGGCCCGGGCCGTATCGTTGTCAGGCAGTAGCTTTTTTGACCGGCGTTCCGAAACGTTTGAGGGCGCGCTCGCGGGCACGTTCGGCTTCGATGTCACGATCGCGAGGTTCGGCCTCGGTCACGAGTGAGCGAATGAGTCGCTCTGCGACCTCGGCTGTTTCCTCGATCGCTCGATTGAACACAGCCTCATTTGCTTTTGATGGCTTAGTAAATCCCGATAACTTTCGGACGAACTGAAGCGATGCGGCACGAATCTCTTCTTCGGTGGCCGGCGGATCGAAATTAAAGAGGGTCTTGATATTTCTGCACATATATAAAAAGATAAGCCCGAACCTAGGATTTTCGTTCGGGCTTATATGACTGCTATTTGATTAGAGATTGACGATGGTCTTGAATCCGCCGTAAGCCATACGCTTATCATCGAAGGGCATGTCCTTCGGATCCATCATACTTGCAATCCGCGGATCGGCCATCACTTTTTTATTGACGGCATCGCGATGGGCTTTCGATTTATACGTAATCCAGGAGAAGACAACTGTTTCGTTCGGTTTTGCATTGACCGTCTTTGCGAATGGAAAGGCAAACCCTTTCAAGTCATCGCCAACGCTTTCTCGATACTCGAGCGCTCCGAGTTCCATCCATACCTTGCCAGCCTTGGTTGATATCCGCTTATAGGCAGCAAGGTTCTTTTTGGGTACCGGAAGGACGAATCCGTCCACATACAAGGAAGTTGGTTTCTTTGTCTTTGCCATGATGATTTAAATAATTAACTAATTCAGTGTACAATAGAAGTTTGACCGCCAAGCAATTTCCAACCTGCAGTTCGCTTGATCACCATGCCTGTTTCGACGAGCTTGAATTGGGAAGTACTCCCTGCAGTATCTGTCATCGTTGACGTAAGCCTCCCAGTATAGGAGGCGAGTTCTTCTGTCATCGGCCTGATCGACAACGTGTCCCACACGTTGTCGATCAACGTGTAGCGCGGTGCAGTTCGACGGAGCACCGTTGCAACCGAATCGTAGGAGATCGGCCCTGTATATCCGGGCGGTACCCAGAAAAAGTCTGTCGAACTGTCGAGGTACTGGAATTCTGCATTTAGTCCTTGAGTACGAATATCAGCATAGTAGCGATTCAGCGTTTGCCGAACACTATCGGTGACTCGCGCTGCTTCCTCTGCCGAAAGCGTCGGTGAAGGTTGCTGACAAGCTGCTACTGCCAGCACAGCCAAGAGCATGCCTCGGTTGACGTTCATCAAGGCGACTATGGCATGGAAGGCTGAAGCATGCTGACGCGATTTCCTTCGGTGTCTGTGAACGACACCCAAAGACCGACGCCGGGGATCTGCTGTGGTTCGCCCATGATCTTTCCGCCGGCACTCGTGACTTTTTTCATATGATCGGCAATATTGTCAACGCTGATCACGACCGACGGAGCATTGAAGTTTGGATCGGGCATCCGTTGATAAAAGCCTCCATTGATCGCTCCGGGGCTTTTCGGACGTCCGGTCTGCTGATCGGTATCGGTCGTATTGGCCAGAACGTATCCACCCATCTCATCGCCCA
>JANWLI010000003.1 GCA_025450975.1 Candidatus Kapaibacterium sp.
CTGACGGGACTAAATGCAAACGCATTGGTCCCTTCGGGACCAATGCACAATGAGCCCGCGGGGGCGACGATCCCAAAGCACTCCAGTCCCGTCAGGGACGACAGTGTTCCAGCCCAGGGCGTAAGCCCTGGGACAACAAACACACAAACACCCCAAGCCCCGCCAGGGGCGAAAGACGCGGATGTAACTCGCCCCCGCTTCGTCGTTATCTTTGTACGACTATTTCCCAACCTTATGAAAACATTCATCGCTGCCCTTCTCGTCTTGCTTTGCTCGGCTTCATATGCACAGATCACGCTCGAGCACGAAATTGGTGATAGCAACACATATTTTACTCTTATTGAGGTTGATAGTGGTGAGTACTACTACATGACGCAGATATTTGGAGGAAACGATAATGTCGATATTAAACTCTATGATCTTGATTACAATCTGGTAAAAGTAATTGATATTCCTGGCAATTCTGGTTCATTCGTCACCCTGAATATTGTCTACATTACAAAAAGATTATTTGATCTAGATGACAGTCTTGAACTTGTTTTATACAATGACGCCTCCCCTCCTTCCCAAAATGGCTGGGTAAAAATCTATAAAGAATCGGGGTCTCTTCTTTTCTCCTGTGAAAATTGTGGGCTGGGATATAACAAGGCGTTATGGTACAAACATGAGCGTGGAATTCATCACACACCTAACGGCACAAAAATGCTGATAATGAAGCACTATTACACCGGCGACCCTTTATATCCCGGCAACAGGATCTACGGCCTTCCGGGAAGGCTGCCTTCACACTCCGCCGTCACCGACGACATCGCCTACATCCAATCCGCGCTCAATATTGAGAGTTTTCCGAACCCGGCATCCGATCGCATCCAGGTGAACTACAAGCTCCCGGCCGGCACGACCTCCGGATTCATCACGATCCGCGACACCAAAGGCGCCGAACTCCAACGCCACCCCATCAACTACACCGAAGAAACCATCGCCCTCGACACGCAAGGTCTGTCACCCGGCTCGTATTATTGCTGCCTGCTCACGGACGACGGCAGAACGGCGGTGAAGAAGATGGTGGTGGTGAGGTAGGGTACCTACGAGAGAATAGGCTCAGGACGCCGCATTTCCCGAACGCCCGTACGTCCGACCGTCCGACCACCCGAACGCCCGCTCCCCAACCCGCACTGGGAGCCTTCTTCCCCTTTCTTTGGTTATTTTCCTCCCTTACAAATACAAGGATATGGAAAACCTCGAGTCAAACGTCATGCCCGGATCGGCCGAACCCGCCGAGGCAGCCGCTACTGAAGCGGAAACACATGTTGAACCAGCCGATGCTGCCGTAGCTGCCGGTCCTTTTGCGCATCTTGAAGCGAAGCGCAGAGCTAAGGAGATCGTCCAGGTTCGCATCCTAAAGTGGCAGAAAAATGGCCTCATCTGCGAACTCGAGGATGGCACTGCTGCCTATATGCCGAATAACCAGATCGATCTGAACCCGGACCGCAACATCGCCGATTACTTCGGCAAGACGATCCCGGCACGCATTACGCGTATCAAGGTCGAAGGCGACAAGGCAGAAGCCAACGTCTCGCATCGCTCCGTCTTGGAAGACGATCTGCGTCACGCATCGAAAGAGCGTCTCGACTCGATCAAAGCCGGCGATCTGATCGACGTCAAAGTTAAAGCGTTTAATATTAAAGATGTTATCGTCGACCTCGGTCCCGGTATCGACGCATTTATCCGCGGCAGAGATCTGACGTGGGAAGAATTCGATCATCCGTACGAGATCGTCAAGCGTGGCGACACGTTGCAGGCAAAAGTCCTGCAGGTCGACAAGAAGCATCGTAAGGTGCAGCTTGGCGTACGCCAGCTCACTGCCGATCCGTACCAGGAAAAGTTTGAGAAAGTCGTCCCGGAGTCGACCATGTCTGCGACCGTCGTCTCGATCAATGACTTTGGTGCCGAAGTAGATCTTGGCGACGATGTGATCGCCTTCCTGCCGATCTCCGAGATCGACTGGGAGCGAATCCCCTCCGTTGCAGAGGCACTGAAGATCGACGACACGTTCAACGTGAGAATCATGACCGTCGACAACATGAAGCGCCGCATCACCTGCTCGAAGAAGCGCCTCGTCGAGAATCCGATGCGGATGAAGGAAGACCGCTACAAAGTTGGTACCGATCATAACGCCGTTATCAAAGAAGTAAACCGCGGCGGAGTCGTCGTCAACTTCGAAGATGGCACCGAAGGATTTGTCCCGCGCCGCGAACTCAGCCACGATCGCATCGAGCGCCTCGAAGAGGTCTTCAAGAAAGAGAAGCCGCTTGAGAATCTTCGCGTCATCGAGTACGATCGCCGCAACGGCAAGATCACCTTATCGCTAGTCGCAGCAGAGCGCGAAGCACAGCGCACAACGCTCCGGCAGTACCGCGCAAGCTCAAAGGCAGCAACGTTCGGCCTTGCCGATCAGCTCGCAGCGCTGAAAGAAAAGCTCGAATCGAATAACTAGCAGAAACGAAAGACGCGGCTCTATGGCCGCGTCTTTGATCCACAGACTCTGTTAAGAGTTTAATCCTTCTGCTTATCGTGCTTCTGTTTCTTGATCGCCTTGTTCGACTTCTTTAAATCGTTCTGAAGCTTCGCACGTTCTTTACCGGTCAGTTCTCCGTCCGAGCGCATACGAGCTTCTTTCCGCTCGATCTTGTCCTGACGCTTGTTCAGCTTCGCCGCTTCTTTATCAGTGAGCTCTCCGGACGCGACGCCCTTCTCGATGCGCTTGTCCTGCTTATTTTGGCGAGCATTGATCGAGTTCGGATTCTTCGGCTTTGCAGTAGGTTTAGCAACAGCTCCCTGCGATGACGATAAGCCTGGTGCAGTACCGGTGAGGCCCTGCGCCTGCAATGTGGTGGCAAGCAATCCGATGCTTGCAGAAACGATAAGGATGTTAGTGATCTTCATAACTTTTTAATTAATTGGTGATACCTTCTGTCATATAGAGCGACAGACCATCGCTAAAGTTTAATGAAATCGCATTCATACTAGAACGATGCGGCGTCCTGCTTCTTACCGCCGCCGGCTGTTCCACGAACCTTCCACAGCGCATGGATATAGCCGGGACGAACCTTGTGCCACGAAACATTATCGAAGCGATCGACCCACACGACAGGGTTTTCCGGATTCCACAAAATAGTCGTCGGCTGATCGTCGTAAAGCACCTGCTGGAATTGCTTCTGATAGGCAAGGCGCTTCACCGGATCAAACTCAGCGCGAATAGCATCGAGTAAACGATCGGCCTCGGGCGAATTATAATACGGGTAGTTCGATCCGCGATTCTTCGCCTGCGACGAATGGAAGAGCTGATAGTTATCCGTCTCGAACGGGTCGTTCTGCCATGAGCCATAGGAGGCGTCGAACTTGTGATCGCGTAATCTGTCAAGGAAGACGGCCCACTCCAGGGTCTGCACTTCTGCCTTGATGCCAACTTTTCGCATCTGCTCGGCAACGATCAACAGGATCTGCTTACGAACTTCATTGACATTCGAGATAAAGGTAAACTCAAACTTTACCAGCTTACCATCGATCTTCTTATCAAGCACTCCGTCGCCATCGCTATCTGTCCAGCCGGCCTCGGCAAGTAGTTGCTTAGCGCGATCCGGATTAAACTCGATCGGCTTGAGGTCGGTGTTATACTCCTTGCGCCAAGGCGGGCAAGGCGACTCTGTCGGCTTGGCAAGGCCAAACTGCACTTTGTCGATGATCGTCTTGCGATCGACAAGATGCGACATCGCCCAACGGACACGCTTATCACTGAAGAACGGTCCTTTGTTATTCCAGTTGAGCAGCGTATACGAACCGAGCGGATACGTTGTCTTCTTGAGAAACTTCTGCTGTGTCGTGTCGACCTTGACGTAATAGGGCGCTTGTAACTGGCCGATAAGATCAATGTCCTGTGACTTGATCGCCGTCACTGCCGCAGTCCAGTCAGAGATCACTTTATAGATCAACTGATCCGGATGTACTTCGCCAAACTTCGAGCCGCCTTTATTCGCATAGTGCTCATTACGAACTAATATGATACGATCGTTCGTGCGCCATTCGGAAAGCTTGTACGGGCCCGATCCCTGAATATACTTCGGATCGCGGCCAAGCTCGGGCTGCATGAAATATGTTGCAAACTCCTGCATAGCAGGGTTCTTCGCGCGCTTGGCAGCAGTTGCGCTATCGATGTCTTCCGGATTGCCGCCCGCCTCGATGATCGCACCAATATCATCCCACGAATACTTATCGGTGATGCCCTGCGGATCGTAGATATGCTTCGGAAGAATATAGAGGATATCGCAAAACGCCTGTTCGATCGTGAGGAAGTACGGCTTCCACATCGTAAAGCGGATACGATACGGATCGCCATCGATAAGTTCGCAGCTATGAATGCCATCGACGTACACGCGCTTGTGGCCATTCATATTGTTGAGCGGATTCTTCAGCGATTTCAAGCTAAAGATCACGTCATGACCGGTAAGCTCTTTGCCATCGGCAAACTTCACGCCCTTGCGAAGCTTGAAGTCGAACGTCTTGTGATCGGCCGACTCGACCGGCATCTCTTCGGCAAGCCAAGGAATGTTCACTTCCATCGTCTCCGGATTGATACGGAGCAGGCGTTCGAAGATCATCTCCTCCACATACGTTTCGTTAGCGCCTGTTGAGGTCTGCGGATTAAGACGCTCAAGCTCCGAGAGAATATGTTCGACGACACGATTTTCCGAGGAGACGTCCTGGGCACCGCCGCCACCGCCGCCGCAACCAACAGTTACGAGCGATGCAGCAAGAAAAGAGAAAAGTATAAAACGCATAAATTGAAGGAAATTAGGAGAATACTATGGTGTTAGAAGTCGTTTCAATGGTACAAAACGTGAAATACTACATCATACATATCACCTACGTAGTTCCACAAAACGAAGTAGACCTCGTTCGCCCGGAACACCGCGAATACCTCAAGCTATTCTATGATAACGGCACCCTGCTTTTTAGCGGCCCGCGTATGCCTCCGACTGGCGGCATCCTCGTTGCAAAGGCGGAAAACGACGATTTTATCAGGGAGATGATCGCAGCTGACCCCTTCAGCGCTAAGAAGATCGCCACCTATGAAGTTATCGAAATGAAGCCGGCAATGTGGGCGACGGAACTTGCGCCGATTTTTTCGTAAGACTTCCTAATGGCAGCGCCAACTTCAACCAACGACTACCTCCGCCCCGAGATCGCCTCGACGCTAGGCAATTTCGAGCTTGTGGCAAAGTTCGTCGTTGAAGGATTTATCACGGGCCTGCATAAATCGCCGTATCACGGCTTCTCCGTCGAGTTCGCCGAGCACCGTCCGTACCTTCCCGGCGATCCGATCAAGAACATCGACTGGAAGCTCTTCGCACGGACCGATCGCCATTACATCAAGCAGTTCGAAGAAGAGACGAACCTCAAGTCGTACATCCTCCTCGACGCCTCGCGCTCGATGAACTACACGAGCGATCCGAAACGCATCACCAAGTATCGATACGCAACGCTCCTGGCTGCTGCGTTATCATACATGCTGCAACGGCAGCAGGATGCAGTAGGCCTTGGCATCTACGATGAGAACATTCGCGTCTTCATGCCTGCTCGCTTGAAGGGAAGCTACCTGCGCGAAATCCTGAAGGCTTTGCAAACGACAGAGCCATCGAATGCAACGCGTACGCAAGCGTCGTTGCGTCTTTTGCTCGAGCGCATCAAGCGCAGAGGACTTGTGATCATCATCAGCGATTTCCTCGATAACCCGGAAGACGTTGTTAATTCGCTAAAGCTCATACGCCATGCAGGCCACGAGGTGATCGCATTCCACGTGCTCGATCCTGTCGAGCGCTCGCTGTCGCTGAAGGCAAGCGATGCGACGATCGTCGATCTCGAAACAAACGAGTTTATCAAGACACAGCCATACCAGCTTCAGGCAACCTACCAAAAGGCGATGGATAACTTTATCGAAACGTTGCGCGCAGAGTTAACTGCCGAGCGGATCGATTATTTATTGATGGATACGACGACACCGTTCGACCGTGCACTCACGGAGTACCTCTACAAACGGCAGATGATCGGCTAATACTGGATCGTGACTTCGTTCTTGACCGAGTCGTAGGTAGTAGTATAAGTCGCAAGATCTTTCACTGCCGGACCCC
>JANWLI010000004.1 GCA_025450975.1 Candidatus Kapaibacterium sp.
AATTCCGCTATCGCAATCCCGTCGTTTCTACGAGCGATGTGATGATCGTTGTCAGCCAGTCCGGCGAAACTGCCGACACGCTTGCTGCGATGCGCGAAGGAAAGCGCAAGGGCGCACTTGCACTCGGTATTGTGAATGTCGTCGGTTCGACGATCGCACGCGAATCCGATGGAGGCGTCTACATTCACGCGGGACCCGAGATCGGCGTTGCCTCAACAAAGGCATTTACGTCGCAGGTGACGGTGTTCGCGCTGCTTGCCATCACGCTCGGACGCATGAAGGGGCTTTCCGTTGTCGATGGGCGTGACTTCATTGACGAGCTTATTGCACTGCCGGAGAAGATCCGCACGATCCTCGATACGAGCGAAGAAGTGATGAAGGAGCTGGTCGCCGATTTCAAAGATGCCGACCATTTCCTGTATCTGGGTCGCGGCTATAATTATCCGGTCGCACTCGAAGGTGCACTCAAGTTAAAAGAAATTTCCTACATTCATGCAGAGGGCTACCCTGCTGCTGAGATGAAGCACGGACCGATCGCGCTGATCGATGCCGACATGCCGGTCGTCGTGATCGCGCCGCAGGACGACGTGTACGAGAAAGTCGTATCGAACATTCAGGAAGTGCGCGCTCGTGGCGGACGCATTATTGCCATTGCTTCACAGGGCGACACGGAGATCGCCGCACTTGCAGAAAAAGTGATCTATATACCTGAGTCTGTTCCGATGCTTATTCCGATTCTTTCGGTGATCCCACTGCAGCTGCTATCGTATCATATGGCAGTGGCGCGCGGCGCAGATGTGGACCAGCCTCGCAACCTTGCGAAATCTGTAACCGTAGAATAAAAAAGGCGGATCAACCTGATCCGCCTTTTTCTTATACGATCTACTCTTCCGATCAATACCCGATGCGATAGTCCTTGACATCGGCAATGTTTTTCATCTTCTGAAACCACTGGCCGAAAAAGCGCTGTTGCTTTTCATTATTGTACGTACCGTACAACGTCAGCTTATCTTTTTCGAATTGTTCTTTCGAAGCCGGAGCAACACTTACTCCCTGCACGATGTACCATGCGTTATCTCCTTTGAGCGGCTGGCTGATCTCACCGGGCTTTAATGCAAACGCCGTATTATTGACGACGTAATCGGTTTGAAAGGCCATCGTACCTTCAGCGGGTCCCATCGTAACGACTTTCGGTTTGTAGTTCGTATCGACAGCTCCCAGCTTATCGAGACTTTCGCCAGGTCCGATCATTGCATGAAGCGATTTCGCTGTCTGCTCCATTGCATCGACTGCCTTACGCTGCGCCAGAAGCTGTCGGATCTGCGTTTTCCCCTGGTCGTCAAGAGGCCTGGTACCCTTTGGAACATCTTCGATCACTTCCATCACCGTGATCACTTTTGCCTGTGGGATCTTGATCGGCTCGGAGATATCGCCGGGTGAAAGTTTGAAAATATAATTGATGATCGGCTTATAACCGAAGAGCGGCTGTTCGTTCTTGCGAACGACCGGTACATCGGGCGGGATCTGCAGGCGCATTTCCTTCGCTGCTTCTTCAAATCCGATCTTCAATGCTTTGTCCCTGAACAGACGTGCCTGTTGTTCATGCATTCTAACTGTCGTCGAACTGGCCTTCGTCGGCACATTGATGATGGTGCCGATCAACTTGCGAGTCGAGCGTCCGAGGACTTCGATAATATGATAGCCGAACTGCGTTTTGAACGGTCCAATAGCTTTATTGAGTGACGCGCCTTCCACAGCACTTTTAAACTCTCCTACGAACATACGGGGGTCAGCCCATCCGAGATCTCCGCCTTTTTGCGCGCTGCCGGGATCGTGAGAATATCGCTGAGCGAGCTGAGCAAAATTTGCCCCCGACTGAAGCTGAGCCATGATAGCATTTGCGACCGACAGAGCACTGTCCGGATTGTTATTAAATTTTTCGAAAGAGAGAAGGATATGGCGTACATGAGAAAACTGTGCGCCGGTATCGGTAACTTCTTTGACACGAAGGATCGAGAATCCGCCGCCGAAAGGGGTCACATGAATGTCGCCCGGCTTGCTACTTGCCATGATCTCTGCGTTGTTGGCAAATAAGCCCATTTCCTGCATCTGGATAACATGTGCAGGCTCAACCTTTTCATCGGTAATGTCACGAGCCATATCCGCAATAATACTGTCGGACTCGCTAAGCGGCAAGGCTGCAAGGCGTGTACGGAATGCTTGAAGGCGATCGTACATCGTTGCCGAGTCCTTTAATGTAGCTGTTTCCTGGAACATGACCAGACGGATCCTCTTGCCGGCTTCCTGCTTATGTTCGTGCTTATGATCCTCGTAATACTTCTGGATCTCTTCGTCAGTAACTTTGGAAGCAAGCTCCTCCGTTTTGGCGGTCGGCTTAATCACGACAACGTTAGCCGTCGCTTTCGCATTTTCGATCGCAAAACGCTCCCATAACTCCGGGGTCGTTGTCCGGGCAAGAGCCTGGAGGTATCCGTAGAACTTAGTTCTGCGGAGCTGGTAGCGTAAGAACTTTGTGATATTCGAAACGAACGTGTCGTTGCGCGGATCCTGAAGCGCCTGTACATACTCTTGCTTCTTGAATGCGCCGGTCGCAGAATCGGTAAATGCCTGACGGTCGAGGTATCCCATGTTCATGAGCACCTGCGGCTGCTCCTGGATGAGTTCGCGGATCTCCTGATCGCTTACTTCGATCTCGTACTTATCCATTTGCTCTTCGGTAAGCTTTGCCATAACGAGTTCGTCCCAGGCATTATCGCGAGACTCCTGCTCTTCGGCCTCGGTCAGAGTCGTCTTCTTCTGACGCTCCATGAGCTCCTGACGGGATTGCTGGTACTGGTTCTCATACTCTTCGGACATGATCTCATATCCGTTGACTTCGCCAATAACACCTTGCTTCGGACCGGAATCACGAAAGAAGTCACCTTGTGCGCCCCATTCGAAAACGATCATTAAGAGAAATGCGCCCGCCAGACCGGCAAAGATCACCGTCATCCGCTTGCGCATTTTATTCATTATACCCATACGATCCTGGAATTCTGCTTATCTAAAGTTAGAAATGGTTGTAAGGAAAAGACCCTTTTAATCCCCGAAATAAGGCACTTAGTTCCGAAAACAACGGGAAAAGGTTATATCGGTAGCTTAATCGCTATAATAGATGATGCCGGTACGGGTTCGCCGCTCGGAAAGAGCTTCCATTTATCTTTATAACTCTTTTCAAATTCGTACCAGAGAAACTGAAATCCGACACCCAGAACTGCTCCGGCGATCAGGTCAGACGGATAGTGTGCGCCAAGATATGGCCGTGAGAGTGCGACGATCGTCGCATAGAGAAATGACGGACCGATCACATACCATTTCGGAAAATGCAGCGAAAGCCCGGTTGCCAGTCCGAACGTACTCGACGTATGGCCGGAAGGAAACGAATATCCGTGAGCTCCTTCAGTGATGAGACGCGTCCCCTCGATAACATGATACGGCCGTTTGCGCTTGATAATATTTTTTAACAGGACCTCACCCACCAGTCCGGATGATGCAAGGCCCATAGCAGTGGTAAAGCCTGCAAGTGCGAGCTCGCGGTCATCGTTGATGTGCCCGATCGTAAAGAGCGCGACAGGAATACCTGCTACGGGGGAAAAGGCGGTATTGGTAATAAAGACCATGGGCCCATCAAGCCACGGAGCATGTTCTCCCCAATGATTGATCGACGCGAAGACGTGCTCGTCAAGGTTTGAGGGTGCATGCTTTTCCATGAGAACTTCACAAGGCTGCGCGCGCAATGCACCGCAGAGAAAAGCGTTTATCAGAAGACCCGACAGTAGTAGTTTCTTCACGTTCGCGCAAAATCAATGTGCAAAATTACTTTAGAACCCGAACGCAAGTGTAATTATGTAATTTTGCAGACCATCTAGCTTAAGGAGGATCATGAACACTGCCGGCCGGTTATCCTTTTTACTACTCTCTTGTATTTGGACCACTTTATTTGCTCAATTGCGGGTCGTTGCGCCAAATGGAGGGGAAGTTCTTCCTCCTGGAACAACCTATACCATTCGATGGGCTGGCGTTGTGCCAACTACAAAAGTAACCCTCGAGTATTCGACCGATTCCGGAACACAGTGGAATTTGATCGTGAGCGATGTGTCGGGACTCGCCTATGACTGGAATGTGCCCGCTACTCTTAGTACGACGTGTCTGCTGCGCGTCGTGATACGAAATCAGATCATTTCCGAAGACAGTATCCTGACCGATAACATCGCCTATGCAGATTTGCCAGCGCCTTCGGAAATGCTTTGGGGTCCTACAAGCAAAACACTCGGATTTGGCGGTGCCAATCGCGTCTTTCGCGTAAGCGACCTGGCATTGCTCTTTGATGATAGTACCAGTAACGATTGCTGCATTGCCCTCAGCTCCGACGGACAAACGATCGTTCTCAGGCGGCCGTGGGGTGCCGACATGTTCGATGTGCAGAGTGGAAGTTTTAAGCGCCGATTCGATTTCAATCTTGCCTTTGATGTTATCTGGAAGCATAGCGACCTGAGTCATTTCTTTGGGATTGGAAGCAGGACGATCCTTTTTGATACTGCATTCTCGACTGGCATCGATACCTTGAACACCGTACGCTGGTCGTACACCATGTGGCATGACTTTTCCATTCCCGTTAACCGCTACCTTGTTTCGTTTGCGAGTGGGATCACAGAAGCGATCGGATTTGACCTGACAACGATGGATTCGCTCTACGTCCTGGATGCCGGAGAAGACTGTAACGGCTTACGCATAAATAATGACGGAACCATGGTTGCCACCTTCGGCAAGACCGGAATCGTCAAGATCTGGAATACGCAGACTGGCGCACTCATTTCTTCATTCCAAACTCCGCGGATCGTAAGCCATGTGCATAGCTGGTCGAATAATAATCATCTGGCGATCGGGACGACTGACGACAGCATTATGGTCTGGAATGCCGTTGCCGGGACGCTCGTATACACGCTGCATTGCATTGGTGGTGTTCCCATGAATATGGCGTACCGACCCGGCGACAGTAAGTATCTGATGGCCGAAGGAGGAGGACGACTGTTCATCTTCGACGGTGCAACGGGAGCCCTGCTCCAAAATTGGAATCACTTCGCAACGCTGCCGATCGGAGGTGCGCAATTCTCCGGAGATGGAAACGTCCAATGGAGCCCGGACGGCACGATGATCGCGATGCGCGATGCATACGGCAAATTTGCTATTTTCTATGTTGTTGAGCAAGCAGGAGCCCAGGATCAATCAGATACGACGTGGACGATAAGCGCGATCGTCCCCCAGAGCTATGCAATTCGCATCGGCATCGACTCCGCCTATGCCGGAGAACTTGTAGATCTGCCGATCATTCTCAGCGATCCGCAGACTGTCTACGCGCAAGGTGCGCGTATTCTTCGCGTAAAGTATCTCTATAACTCTACCCTGCTCGAGAATTTGCCAGGCGATCCGGGCACCACACTTATTCGGGCCGTCGGCATTGGCGATATTGGCCTCACCTTGACCAATGCGCCGGATAGCATCATTGGCCGCCTGCATTTTCGTGCCGGTCTTGGGAATGCTCCGAATACGGCACTACAGATCGACAGTGCTTCAACCGATTCCCCAAACGCACTGCTCGTCCCCACGGATGGACTCTTTAGCCTGCGTGGCATTTGTTATGAAGGCGGACCGCGTCTGATGAATCCATCAGGAACGCCGTCGATCAATGTGCCAACGCGTATCACGACCGGATCGCATTTGCCTGTTGCGATCACGCTCATCGAGGAGGGACGCACGAAACTGTATCTTGCCGACATGCTCGGCCGAACAACGAAGATCTACCTCAATGAGGTAGTGCTGCCCGGCAATCGGCATCTTACCCTCGACCTAACCGCTATCCCCACCGGCACCTACCTGCTGGTTCTCGAAACACCAACTACGCAACTCACACGCTCGATCGAGGTCACCCGATGAAATATGTTGTCATTGCCCTTTCTACGCTTGCGCTTGTCGCACACTGCTATGCACAGGACCCGTTTCGGTTTCGGTACGGCCTCGGTGCCAGCATTATCCTCAACGACCATGCGACAGACTTTCGGGCGCTGCCAGGAGTCCCAATTTGCTGCCCCCAATTCACCGAAGGATCTGGTATCGGCCTCGGTATCAGCGGACTTGTTGAAATACCGCTTAACCAATACGTGTTCCTCGGAGCTCGGCTTGGGTATATGGATCATTCGGCGAAGCTTGAAGTTGCCGAGCCTACCAATCTCGTTGTTAACCAGGTTAGTGTTTCCGGAACATTCAACCATACCGTTGACGCAACGCTTAGCTCGATCGGCCTCGAGCCACGTGTGGGAGTTCGATTGATCGATGCACTGACGATCAGCGTAGGCTTTCGCCTCGGCACACTGCTTTCCAAGACGTATGAACAACAGGAAGTCGCTACGGTCGGCACATTTCTGGATTCACTCGGCCGCGATACGAGAAGTGCGATCCGCAATCAGAACTCCGGCGATCTTCCCGAAGCGACGTCACTCGTTCAACATCTGATCTTCTCTGTTGGGTATGAGCTGCCGATGAATGCCAGTGGCACGACGCTGCTTGTCCCGGAAATTTCCTATGCGTTTGCCCTCAACGATGTTGTTAGTGGTGTTTCCTGGAAAGCACATGCGCTGAGCATAGGTATTGCGGTCAAGTTTTCTCCCGTGCCACCGCCGCCAAAGCTGATCGTGTTTGACACAGCGTTTGTCCGGGACACAACGACGAAACTCGTCACCACTCCCGAAGCGCCGCGGATCATCTTCGCCGGGACGACGCAGCAGGAGTCAACCATTGAGACGGATGTTATTACAAAGCTGACGACCATTCGGGAATCCTACATTCATGAAGCTGCCGATCCATCGATGCTGCGGACGCAAATCACGGCCTTCGGCCTTGACGATGTAGGTAACGAACTTCCGGTCGCCGTCCAGCATGTGGAGGAGTTTCTCCAGGTCCGTGCACATCCGCTTCTAAGTTTTGTGTTTTTTCCGACCGGCAGTGCTACGATCCCTGACCGGTATGAACAGATCACGAAAGATCAATCTGCGACGTACGATCTTACAAAGCTTTTTGCCGGTGACGATATTGAAGTGTATCACAGTGTACTCAATATTATTGGCAATCGACTCCAAACCAAGCCAAAAGCATCGATCGTCATTACCGGTTGCAATAGCGACAATGGTGCGGAGAAGAATAACATCGCCCTCTCGCGATCACGCGCCGAAACTGTGCGGGACTATCTCATCAACATTTGGCATATCGATGCATCCCGTATCAAGGTTGATGCTCGCAACCTGCCGGCAATACCATCGTCGACACGTTCTGAAGACGGTATTGCGGAGAACCAGCGTGTTGAGATCACATCAAACGATCCTGAAGTGACCGACGTCTTCCTTGCCAGCGATACCATGCGTGTTCCATCTCCACCACAGCTCCGTTTTCGTATCGACAAAGTTTCGTTTTCGCCAATGAAGGAATGGAAGCTGGAGATCATGCAGCACGGAGCGGCGGTCAAGACGTTCAGCGGCACGGGGGCGCCACCCGACTCCATTGATTGGGACCTCGCAAACGACCAGCGGCATATTCCACGCTTTACAGCTCCGCTCGAAGCAAAGCTTCTTGTGATCAGTGAGGCAGGAAACGAACGGCAATCCGTCGCTACCTTACCGACAGAAATACGTACGCTGAGGCAGAAGAGGATCGAACGAGCAGCCGATGTAACGATCGATAGATTTAATCTGGTATTATTTAATTTTGGCAAGTCAGATATTACTCCGGAGCACCGGCGGATCCTTGACCGAGTACAAAGCAAACTGACTGCTGCCTCGGAAATTTCGATCGAAGGATATACGGATCGAACGGGTAGTCCCGCATCGAACCAAAAGCTTGCTCACGCCCGGGCCACATCGACTGCCGAAGCACTGGGTCGTAACGATGCGAAAGTTGTAGGTATAGGAGATAAACGGCTGCTCTATCCCAATGATACGCCTGAGGGACGGTTCCACTGCCGGACCGTTCAGATTTTGGTACGAAATCCGGTTCAACGATAACCAGCGCAGAAATGCGCGGTTTTGGGAGTCGGTGCTCCTGAGGTAAGAGTAATTTTGAAGCTCCTACAGCGATTGAACCGAAGTTGTTCGGTATTTTTGCCATAGTGAACTCCGGACGAATACTAATTATTGACGATGAAGACTCGATTCGCAGACTGCTTGGGCAGATTCTGCGGCTTGAGAATTACGAGGTCTTTGAAGCTGAAACGGCGCAGCAAGGTCGCGAGATACTTGGACAGGAGATTATATCGGTTGTCGTAACCGATGTCTTGCTTCCCGACGCGAACGGGGTTGATCTTGTTGCAGAGCTAAAACACAAGTATCCTGACATTGAGATCGTCGTCATCACTGCCTTTGGAACAATCGAGGGCGGCGTAGCAGCGATGCGTAATGGAGCCTTCGACTACATCACTAAGGGAGACGACGACGATCGCATAGTCCTAACAATCGAGAAAGCCGAAGAGAAGGCTTCGCTACGTCGGCAAGTCCGGGAATTACAGAGGCGGATTGAATCAAAGGTCGAGTTTTCCAAACTCATCGGTAAATCTGAGTCCTTCTCCACTGCCATCGAACTCGCGAAGAAAGTAGCACAGACAGACACAACGGTCCTTCTCCTGGGCGAAACTGGTACGGGCAAAGAGTTATTCGCCGAAGCGATCCATCGTTCGTCCAAGCGCCGGGAAAAGCCATTTATAGCGATTAACTGTAGCGCAATACCGAGGGACTTGCAGGAGTCTGAGCTTTTCGGTCATAAGAAAGGTACTTTTACCGGAGCAACACAGGATAAGGTAGGACTCTTTGAAGAGGCGCATACAGGCACGATCTTTCTCGATGAGATCGGCGACATGACTCCCGAAACGCAGACCAAGCTACTGCGTGCCATTGAAACGAAGACTATTACGCGCCTTGGTGAAACGAAGCCTCGTTCCGTCGATATCCGGATCATCGCCGCTACGAACGTGAATCTTCGCGAAGCAATAGAGGAAAAACGATTTCGCGAAGACCTATACTATCGGCTCAATGGCTTCACCGTATTCTTGCCGGCGCTCCGGGAGCGCCAGGACGACATCGAATTGCTCGCCTTGCACTTCACAATGCTCTATGCCGATCAATTCAAGAAGAATGTTACCGGCATGAGCGAAGAGTTTAAGCAACTGCTAAAAAAGCATCGCTGGACTGGCAATATACGCGAGCTAAAGAATGCGATCGAGCGCTCTGTATTACTGGCCCCCACCGAAGTGCTGACCCCCGACCTTCTTCCCGAAGAGATCCGTATTGCTCCCACGTATGCGAACGGCGAAGCGCCAACGCTCGATCAACTCGAACGGCAGCATATAATCAAAGTCCTCAAACAAGCGGCGAACAATAAGACGCAGGCTGCAAAAATGCTAGGCATCGGCACGGCCACCCTTTACAGGAAACTGAAGGAATACGGAATAGCATAGTGAACTCACTTACCGCTTTTGGATTTGCAAGTGTTGCAGTAATGCTCATCGCCTATACTCTTGAAAGCAAGAGTCGTATTTGGACATTCATTTTCGCTCTCGGTTGCCTTTCCTCCGCTGTGTATGGATATGTTGCTGACGCCTTACCGTTCGCTGTTCTGGAGGGGGTTTGGGCCGTCGTTGCGTTTATAAAGTGGCAGAATTCAAAATTCTCAAAATGAGATAGTCCTCTCATTTTGAGAGAGCCTTACACCATCAATGTGCAACAAATCAAACGATAAGACATAATTTTTTATGGCATAGTTATTGGTCACTGTGTCCTGTTATGAAACTAACCGATTATTTGCGACCGGAATACATTGAGACCGGTATCGCCGAACAAACGAAGGAAGCATTGATCGATCGGATGATCCGCATCGCAGCGCGTAATCCTAAAATGCAGAATATCGAAGAAGTGCGGACAGCAATTCTCGAACGAGAAAAAATTCTCAGCACTGGAGTTGGTAATAGTTGGGCTGTGCCTCATGCAAAAACCAATGCCGTCGATAGTCTTATCCTGGCGTTTGGCGTAACGGCCGAACCCGTTGACTTTCATTCGCTCGATGGCAATCCTGTGCGACTAATCCTGTTAATGGTCAGGCGTGAATGCGAAACAAGACTGGGGTTATCTCTACTATCGCGGGCATCAAAGATACTTAATTCCGAAACGGTTAGAAATGCTTTGCTTCAAGCGAAGAACAGGAAAGAAGTATACGATATCCTTTCAGCAGAAGCGCACGTATTCGAAGAGAGTTTAGCACGATAAGTCTGACTTGCAGATGGCAAGTTACCCTGGTGTATGTCGGTCATTATGCTCATCCTATCCGCGCTATTTCTTGGCTGGTACTACAAGGTATTAAAGAGCTTCGACGATGATGTGTAATGCGATCAGAGTAAGAATTTTACCCCCCCCTCTCAAATTGATAGATCATTCTCAAATTGATAAAAAATAATCTGGAAACTCCTCAAAACAGCTAGAAAAACGACTTTGAATGATGGCATGCTTCTTGCCTAATGAGAATTTGGAAAATAGTAATATCAATGGAATTAACACTAACAATCGCCATGTCGCTCCTAGGGCTCTTCTTCTTCTACATCTTTGTGAAGAGCATCGATGCGTTCGACAGGTTCTAACTCGAAAAACTGCAATGATCATACTTTTTATCATCAGCATACTCTTGTTCGCGTATCTCGGATACGTATTGATTAACCCCGAAAAATTTTAACTTTTTTCGTGTCATGGATACCTTTAATATCATATTACTTTTTATCGTAACAGTCGCGCTTGCCATTCCGCTTGGCAAGTACATCGCCAAGATGTTCGCCGGCGAGAAGACGCTCTTCGATTTTCTTGCGCCGATCGAGAATTTCTTTTTCCGTATTGCGGGCATCGATGCGAAACGCGAAATGAATTGGAAGCAGAGCCTCAAGGCGCTGCTGCTTATCAATGCGATCTGGTTCGTCTGGGCGATGATCGCACTCATGACGCAGACCTGGCATCCGTTCTGGAATCCGGACGGCATCGCTTCCATGGAGCCGACGCAGGCATTTAATACTGCTGTGAGCTTCATGACAAATACGAACCTGCAGCATTATTCGGGCGAAACAGGTGCATCGTATTTCTCACAGCTTTTTGTCATGACCTTCCTGCAATTCGTATCCGCTGGAACTGGCATCGCTGCACTTGCGGCGCTCTTCCGGGCGCTTTCGGCCAAGAGCACCGGCAACCTCGGCAACTTCTATAGCGATATGGTCAAGTCCTGCACACGCATCTTGCTGCCGATATCCGTCGTTATCGCCATCTTCCTGATGGTAAACGGCACACCTGCAACCTTTCAAGGCGCATCGGAGGTGATCACCTCACAAGGGGACACTGTTCATGTTGCAGTGGGCCCAGTTGCGCCACTGGTGTCGATCAAGCAGCTTGGCACGAACGGCGGCGGATATTTCGGACCGAACTCAACGCATCCATTCGAGAATCCGAACTATCTTACAAACGCTGTCGAGACCATTGCGATCATTCTTATACCCATTGCAATGATCTTCGCCTTTGGCTATTATCTGAAGAAGAAAAAGCTGGCGAGGATGATCTTTGCTGTCATGACGGCAGGCTATCTTGCTCTCCTCATACCGACTGTCATCTCGGAAAAGAGCGGTAACGGTGCTTTGGAACAGTTCGCCGTCGATCAATCGCAAGGCAGCATGGAAGGCAAGGAAGTACGCTTTGGTGCTGCCGCATCTGCTATGTGGGGCGTCTCGACAACAGCGACCTCGAACGGCTCGGTCAATGCGATGCACGATAGCTTTACGGCGATCTCCGGCACATTCCTTATGCTCGGTATGCAGCTCAATGCCTTCTTTGGCGGAGTTGGCGTGGGGCTGATCAATATGTTCGTCTTCATCATCATGGCAGTGTTTATCTCCGGGCTGATGGTCGGACGAACACCGGAATTCCTGGGCAAGAAGATCGAAGCGAAAGAAGTGAAGATCGCCGTCGTCGTTGCGCTCCTGCATCCGCTTTTGATCCTTGCAGGCACGGCGATCGCCTCACATACCTGGGCTTCGAATTCCGATCCGGGCGCAAATCTCGGCTGGCTCCCGAATCCCGGCTTCCACGGCTTTTCTGAAATGCTCTATGAGTTTACTTCGTCCTCAGCCAATAATGGCTCAGGGTTCGAAGGACTTGGTGACAACACGCCATTCTGGAATATCCTCTGTGGTATCGTGATGCTCATGGGACGGTTCATCCCGATCGTCGGACCGATCGCAATCGGCGGCGCATTCGCGGCAAAGCGTCACATTCCGGAGTCTGCCGGAACGCTGCATACGGATACGCCAACGTTCGGCCTCGTACTCTTCGGTACGATCGTCATTCTCGGAGCACTGCTGTTCTTCCCGGCACTCGCGCTCGGACCAATTGCAGAAGCACTATCCATCTTTTAAATTTTTGTACTCCTATGTCAAAGCACAAACCAGCTTCACCAAAATTATTCGATAGCACGCTGATGGGCGAAGCGCTGAAAGAGGCGTTCCGTAAGCTCTCTCCGCGCTATATGGTGAGAAATCCCGTCATGTTCACAGTGGAGATCGGGACCGCGATCATGTTCGTCGTTACGATCATGCTGGCGATCAACCCTGATCCGGTTCAGGGCAGCGTCGCTTACAATGCAGTGATCACGATCATCCTGTTCATTACGGTTCTCTTCGCGAACTTCGCCGAGGGATTAGCCGAGGCTCGCGGCAAGGCGCAGGCGGCATCGTTGCGCAAAACGCGGCATGAAACGCCGGCAACACTTGTGCTGCCAAATGGAACACGTCGCGCAGTCAGCTCAGCCGAGTTGAAAAAAGGCGACATGTTCTATGTTACCGCCGGTGAGATGATCCCGACAGATGGCGAGATCATTGAGGGAATTGCATCGATCGATGAGTCTGCCATCACAGGCGAATCCGCACCGGTCATCCGCGAAGCAGGTGGCGACCGCTCGGGCGTTACCGGCGGTACGAAAGTACTTTCCGATAGCATTAAAGTGGTTGTTACCGCAGGAGCCGGTGAGTCGTTTCTGGATAAAATGATTCAACTTGTCGAAGGCGCTTCACGCCAAAAAACGCCGAATGAGATCGCCTTGTCCATCCTCCTTGCTGGCTTCTCTTTAATGTTCCTGATCGTAACGGTAACCCTTGAGCCGTTCGGCCGCTATGCAAATACCCCCATTGCCATTGCATCGCTCGTATCGCTCTTTGTCTGCCTCATCCCTACCACCATTGGCGGACTGCTCTCGGCTATCGGCATTGCCGGTATGGACCGCGCGCTTCGTGCGAACGTCATCAGCAAATCCGGCAAGGCGGTCGAAACGGCAGGGGACATCGACACACTGCTCCTCGATAAGACCGGCACGATCACGATCGGTAACCGGAAAGCAACGAAGTTTTATGCAGCCGATGGTGGCGACGGACAGAAATTCATTCAGCTGTGCGCTATCAGTTCCTTAGCAGATGAAACGCCGGAAGGAAAGTCCATCCTCGAACTTGCCGGACAGCAAAGCGTGCAGGTTCACAAGGCTGATTATGCGAATTCTACCTTCATCAATTTCACTGCGCAGACACGCATGAGCGGAGTCGATATGCCCAACGGCACGCAGATCCGTAAGGGCTCGGTCGATGTCATCCGCGCACTCACCGGCAGGAACGGCCATGGCATCTCGAAAGAGATGGATCAGGTCATTACGACGATCGCTACGAATGGCGGCACGCCACTTGCTGTGGCCGAGAATGGAAAGTTTGCCGGCGTCATCGAACTCCAGGATATCATTAAGACCGGAATCGTCGAGCGCTTTGAGCGTCTGCGCAAGATGGGTGTGAAGACCGTCATGGTCACCGGCGATAATCCCCTTACAGCAAAATATATTGCTGAGAAAGCCGGCGTCGACGATTTCATCGCCGAGGCAAAGCCGGAAGACAAGATGGAGTATATCCGCAAGGAGCAGCAGCTCGGAAAGCTCGTAGCCATGATGGGTGACGGCACTAACGACGCCCCTGCCCTTGCGCAAGCCGATGTAGGCGTTGCCATGAACTCAGGGACCCAGGCAGCCAAGGAAGCCGGCAATATGGTCGATCTGGACAACGACCCGACGAAGCTCATCGAGATCGTCGAGATTGGCAAGCAGCTACTGATTACACGCGGGACGTTGACAACATTCTCAATCGCTAATGACGTTGCGAAATACTTTGCCATCGTCCCGGCGCTGTTTATCGCGTCGATCCCTGCGCTGCAGAAACTGAATATCATGGGATTGACAAGCCCGCAGTCGGCGATCTTGTCGGCCGTGATCTTTAATGCGATCATTATTCCGCTCCTGATTCCCTTAGCGCTTAAGGGTGTGGCCTATAAGCCGATCGGGGCGAGCAAACTGCTTGCGCGCAATCTCTTTGTCTATGGGATCGGTGGAGTGATCGTCCCATTCATCGGCATAAAAGTTATCGACCTCGTACTTACCGTATTCGGCCTGGTCTAAGGAGAAACATCATGAAAGAATTTTCAAAAGCTTTACGTCTGACTATTGTGCTCATCATCTTCTTCGGCGCTATGTATCCCCTCTTTATCTGGGGGATCGGCAGGCTGATGCCGGAGCAGGCTGCCGGTTTGCCGATCGTCAAGGATGGCAAACTGCTCGGCTACGAAAATATCGGGCAAAGCTTCACCGATGATAAATATTTCTGGGGACGTCCGTCGGCGGTCGGCTATAATGCTGCTTCGACGGGTGGTTCGAACCAGGGACCGACGAACCCGGCGCATCTCGAGCTTGTCAAAGCACGACTTGACAGCTTCCTCGTGCATAATCCAGGTGTAACGGCAGCGCAGGTTCCATCAGAGCTTGTGACCGCTTCCGGGGGCGGGCTCGATCCGCATATTTCTCCTCAGTCGGCAGAAATCCAGATCGCCCGTGTCGCGACAACGCGCGGCATCGCAGAAGATAAGCTCAACGCGCTTGTCGCATCGCATACCGAAGAGCCGCATTTTGGCTTCTTCGGCACGAGCAGGGTCAACGTCTTGAAGCTCAATCTTGCGCTCGACGAACTTCAGTAATTTTTCAATTCCCATATCATGAATACATTAACTAAAGACAAACTTTTCGCCTTCTCTTCGATCGTCATTGCTGCTACTATACTTCTCGTGGCAATGGCGCGGACATCACGCGCACAAGGTGATTCCATTTCCGTTACCTGGAACGGCTTTGTAGATACATACTTCATGTATGACTTCAATTCGCCGGGTGGCACGCAGAAGTCCCATCCCTTTACCCAACCTGCGCGGCACAATGAGTTCAATGTAAATCTTGCTCATATTCAAGTGCAATTGAACTCGCCGGATGTTCGCGGAGTCCTCGCACTTCATACTGGAACGGCAGTGCAACTTAACTATGCTGCGGAAGCAACAAGTAATGTGCTTGCACCGCTCATTCATCAGGCATGGGTGGGATATCGGATTGCCGAAGGTCTTTGGGTCGATGCGGGCGTCTATCCTGCACCTTATGGGTTTGAGGGCTGGATGTCACGCGATAACAAAACGTACACGCGTTCGATCGTCGCTGACTATTCGCCCTACTACCAGACGGGCGTAAAGCTCAGTTGGGCGCCAAGCGACGTGTTTAATGGGGCGATCCATGTGATCAATGGGTGGCAGAATATGGCAGAGACCAATACTGACAAGGCAGTTGGCATTAGCCTTGGCTGGGTACCATCGGAAACGATCAACTTTACCTATAATAATTTTATCGGCAATGAGTCGCCGACAGGCATTCCTGCTGCAACCAGATTCTACAACAACCTCCTTACCCGCATTACGCTCAGTGATGACTTCCAGATCGATCTGACGACTGACTATGGAATGCAAAGCGGCGATTCCATCGATGCGTCATGGGTGGGTGTTGCACTGATCGGCAGATATCAGTTTAGCGAGAAGCTGGCGGTTGCGCTCCGCGGAGAATACTATGCGGACGAAGACCAGGTAATTCTAGTAACCGGCACGCCGAATGGGTTTGATGGTTTCGGTGCATCCCTGAATTTCGACGTTGCGCTCACATCGCAACTGCTCTGGAGAACGGAAGTGAGAATACTCAATGCTCAGGACCCAATATTTCCAGCAAAGGATGGGATGGAGAAGCAATCGGGTTTTGTCGTTAGTTCATTTGCAATCACGATGTAAGCGATGCTGGGGTTAGTCTTTCATCGTAGGCGAACAAGAACGTTCGAACGTCCGAAACCGACGATGCTTGTTATTTCGATTGGCTTTAGACGTGTACCGATCGAGAATGACCTGTCTGAGATCGAGGAGCGAGCAAGAGAAATGCGCGATCACCCCGCATTCGCGCGATCCAAGCGATTTGTATCCAAACCGCCACCGAAAAATACGACCGGCTTATTATAAGCCGGTCTGTTGTTATTATACTTCTTTTGGAAGACACGCAAAACATATCGCGGGAACAGGCAGCGGAGAAGTTTCTCGACCTCATCCGCAAGTCGAGGCACGGGCGTCTGAAGGTCTATCTTGGCCTCGCTGCGGGCGTGGGTAAGACGTTCAAGATGCTTGAAGAAGGACATACCCTCCGTAAGCTCGGTGTTGATGCTATCGTAGGGTTTGTAGAAACGCATGGGAGAGCAGAAACGGTAAGCAAGGTAGAATGTCTTACGCAACTGCCGCGCAAAAACATTTTCTATCGTGGTAAGGAGATCGAGGAGTTCGATATCGACGCTGCCCTAGCCCGCCATCCGGAAGTTATCCTCGTCGATGAACTCGCTCACACGAATGCTCCGGGAAGCCGTAACGAAAAACGATACCAGGATGTCGAGGAGTTGCTGAACGCCGGTATCAATGTCATCAGCACCGTTAATATTCAGCACCTAGAAAGCCTGAATCACATTGTCGAAAAGATAACGGGGATTGCAGTAACCGAGCGCATACCCGATAGCGTCCTGCAACTTGCCGACGAAGTAGTGAATGTCGATCTAACAGCGGACGAACTTATCGGAAGATTAAAAGAGGGCAAGGTCTATAAGCCCGAAAAAGTAGAGATCGCTCTACGCAATTTCTTCCAGCGCGACAATCTCCTGAAACTTCGCGAGCTTGCACTTAGAGAAGTCGCAGAGCAAGTCGGCAGAAAGATCGCTATTGAAGCGACACCGGAAAAGAAACAACTTGGCAGGATAGGTGTGTGTATCTCCGAAAACAAAGACATGGCGGAAATATTGATCCGTAAAACTGCTCGCCTCGCCGATCGTTTTGATGTTCAATGGTATGTCGTCTTTATCGAAACGCCAACCTTGGCAGCCGATAAGATCGACCTCGCAGTCCAACGTCACCTCATCAATAACTTTAAACTGGCGACTGAGCTTGGAGCTCATGTTGCGACACTCAAAGGCGACGAGGTTGCCAAAACCCTCGCAGCCTTTGCCCGTGAAAAACAGATACAGCTCCTCATCGTTGGCAAACCGGAGCCACGAAAGTGGCGAAAATTCTTCACTACGTCGGTCATTGACAAGTTGATACATGAACTTGAAGAGGATGAGATAGATATCCAGATCGTATCGAAATGAAACTGAAAAAGCGAATATTAATTGCGCTTGGGCTTATGGCACTCCTTATCGTGTCACTGGCTTTAGCATCGACCTACTTCGTCCAACGCCTTGGATCGGCCTCAGAAAATATCCTGAAGGATAACTATGTGAGTATTGTAGCCGCGCATTCAATGCTTGATGCACTTGACGAAATGGACAATGCCGTTCTGCGCAGTCATCTCGATACAGCTGAAAAGGCGATACAGTATACATTGCTCTTCGATCACGCAGATTCGATCTTTGCCCGCAATCTTTCGATCGCCGAGGGCAATATTACCGAGCCAGGTGAAAAAGAGCTTTTGGTTGAGTTACGTAAGCGTTACGAGCTCTATAAGTCGGAGGCTCCTGCATCCATCCCTGTCGGTGAAAGAATAGGCCCACTCTATGATTCATTGAAAGTAAGTTGCATTGCACTTCTCGATCTTAATACGAAAGGAATGCACCTTCGCAATGTGAAAGCAAAGGAAGTATCAAATCAGGCCATCCTCTATACAATTCTCTTAGTCGGTTTCGCTCTCCTGCTCACGCTAGGGATGCTTCTGCGCTTTCCGGCACTGGTGATTAAACCTATATCCGAACTTACGACAAAGATCCGTAACATTGCTAACCGAAAATACTCGGAGCATATCGAGGTTACGTCACAGGATGAGATCGGCGAGCTTGCCTCGAGCTTTAATCAGATGGCAGTCAGGCTCGAAGAGTACGATCGTTCGAACATCGACGCCCTCATCGCAGAGAAGAAGCAATCTGAGGCAATCGTTAAGAGCATGAACGATGCAGTTGTCGTGCTGACAAGAGACCTCGATGTCGTTACCGTCAATGCAGTCGCAGCGCAACTTCTCGGGATTGCAGAGAGTGATCTTATCGGTAAAAATGCCAACGATGTCGGACTCAATAATAACCTTGTAGCCAAGATCATAGAGAATATCGATTCCACAGGCTCTAATGATGAAGCATACCTGCGAATCTATAACGACGGAAAAGAAGAGTATTATCTAAAAGATGTTATTCGTATTGAACGCACTGAGGGCGACCCCGCCTCTGCGCTCGGCTATGTGATCGAGTTAAAGAACGTCTCAGAATTCAAAGCACTCGATGAGGCGAAGTCCGGCTTCGTCACAACCGTTTCGCATGAGCTGCGCACACCTTTGTCAGCCTTGAATATGAGCTTGCGCCTCCTGCAAGACGAACGCATCGGCACACTCAACCCCGAACAGGCGAAGATACTCGATGCAATGAAGCAGGAGATCCGCAGACTGCTACGTATCGTCAACGAACTTCTGGAGTTGTCCCGCGCTGAAGT
The DNA here is from genome assembly GCA_025450975.1 of Candidatus Kapaibacterium sp. GTDB lineage: Bacteria > Bacteroidota > Ignavibacteria > Palsa-1295 > Palsa-1295 > JANWLI01. The sequence continues at coordinate 19,011 of JANWLI010000004.1, forward strand.
TGGGGCGGAAGTCATGCATATGGAAGCAGTGTCGCCCGAAGGTATTGTTGATGCTGCTGTAACTCCGATGATGCTGCAAGCCGATCAAAAGCACGTTAATCTGGAAATTAACCTTCCCCCCAATCTCCCCATGATTAGAGCTGACAATAGTAAGATCGCATGGGTACTTATTAACCTGCTCAGTAATGCTATCCGCTTCACCCCTGCCGAAGGAAAGGTCAAACTCGAAGTATTGTCGCAGAACAATAATGTGGAATTCTCGGTGACCGATACCGGCATTGGCATCGAACCGCAAAACCTCGAGCGCATCTTCGACAAATTTTTCCAGGTTCGCGGTAACGTAAGCGAACATCACTCCGGCGTGGGCTTAGGACTTGCTATCTCTAAGGAAATTATTGAGGCCCACGGAGGTCGAATCAGTGCCCAGAGCGAAGTCGGCAAAGGCACTACGTTTACGTTTTACTTGAGAAGTTTATAAAACCCACATCGTCACAGGGCTGAACGCCGGCGTTAGAATCCTGCTTACTTTAAGTATATGTAAAATAAGCGTGTTCGGGTATAGGGAATCCTTGAGGTTTTTGGCCGACCTTGTTCGAAACGGTGAGGACTCTGATACGTTGTGGGCTTTTTGCTCCTGAGGTAGGAGCACCAACACGTTAAATTCTGTACGATAATACGTTTCCTTTTCGAATTCGACGCCTCATGTACTCTTTGGTGCCAAAGAATACCGTAAAACAGGGACTACAACAGGGACTAAGTCCCAGGGAATCGAGCGAAGCGAGTGTTCGGATTCTTTGGCAGGCCGAATGGACCCCGTTCCTCGATCTGCTTGTCGTGATCCTTCTGTGCTTTGTGATCGCTCTCGAGCACCTCTTCCGCAAAGAACCCTTCCGTCACACGCTCATAGCCAGTGGCATACATTTCATCAAGCCATCGATCATTGACCTCGAGCGGATTGTCGGTCATTCTAACCCTAACAAAAACACCACCGTTATACAGGAAGTCCAGCACCATCGCTGGCTTCTTGTCCTCATCAAGTAGATCCGGTTTCACCTTCATGCTTTTGGTCAGTCGGCGTGCAGTCTCGTTATAGTCGTCATTAAGGTGAGACTCGTCACCATAGACAAGCTTCTCATCGCCGATGCGCTTACGAAAGAGTATTAAGATCATTTGATTAAATTGTTAGTTTGAGGAGGTCGTCCAGTCGCTTATTCTCTTGCACGCCACGATCGGAGACCATAGTAAGCTCGTCGATCATGACTTGTGAATCGGTGTACAATTCTCGGGCTTTTGGATCCGACCGATAGACATGATCGACAGCCATGGCGATCCGCCTCAATGCGTCTGGCTGGCGTAGCATGATGTCCTCGATAGCAATTAAGCCGTCCCGGTCCTCAAAACCAAGTAGCCGATTGGAAGTGTCTCTGACGATAGACAATATAGGCTTGCTGTACACCAGTCCGTCCCTTATCAAGACAGCTGATCCAGCCTTAATCTCTTCACCTGCTTTCATCTCCATCGTCAAGACGTGTAGTTTCTCATTCATGTCACAAATATAACTCAGTGTCGTCGCTTTGGTTTCGCATAGTAGCCTCGAGCACAATCAGGAGGAAACCACCGGGCACCTATGCGAGAGTTCCGGACAATAAAAAAGCGCTCCACATGGAGCGCCTTTCTCATGATCCTTGCAGCCTACGAGTAAATCGTAGTCTGGGTGTTGTGAGCAGTAGAGAAAATTTTCGGGGCAGCTACGAACTGCCCCGGCCATGTTATGTTTCAGTTAACAGACAGCTTTGGATGCTGGCTGTGTGAACCGGTCGAGAAAAAACCTTACGCTACGTCGATCTCGATGTAATGCACAACGACTTTCGCCGTGCCGTCGCCGCCGACCCAATCCTCGTTCGAGGTGACTTTGATCGGCAGGTTCTCGCAGCCTGGGAAGAGCGTCGCCTTATCCCATGCAGCGTTCGCGGCAGTTGTTGTTGTTGCGATCGCACCGACGCCTGCGGTCTTTTCCTCGACCAGACCCGTCCCGCCTGTTCCATGCGCTCTTACGGAAGGATGCAGCGTTGTACCGGCATGGTAGAGAGTACCAGACCCAGCGTCAAGATTAATCGCTGCTATTAAGTTATCGATCGACTCTTCTTGATCGGCACCAATGAGCACGTCGAACGCCTGCGCAATCGCCGTCTTAAAGCGATAGACCGTTGCACCGATCGTTACGGTTTCGCCGTCGCCTAATACGTCAGTGGCAACAATCTTATTTCCATAGCCGAGTTTTCCGGCTAGAAGATTATTATTGGCGATGTTAAATGCCTTATACGCATCGTTGTAGATGTCCGACATTTGCCCACTGAGGTCTGCTTCCGCTTGTCCCTGAGGACTCCCATCCGGAGTTAACCCCTCGTTGTCTCCGAATACGAGCCACATCTCGCCACCCGTAGAGTACGGGGTCTTACCCTTGCCCTGATAGATCCAGTAGGCGAATTGTGGCACAAGCATCTTACCCGCTCCCGGAGCCGGTACGACTTCGATAGGCGTGGTGTTGATCGCTAAAAGCTCTGCCGCAGTGAGGGTTTTCACCTTGCACTTGGCGATTGTTTTCGGAAGCTGGCCGTAATTAAATTCTGACATAAATAAATTTGAAGAAAGTAAAGAGTTAAAAAAAAATTAACTGTGATCGACAAGAACCGAATCACCGATTTCCGGAGCATCCGTCATCGTGATCGCTGGTCCAATGTTCGTGTAATCGACAGACAGGGCGAGTTGCTGACCGTTCAGGAACACTCCCACCGGCGTACCCGCTGCGGTGTATGCTGTGTTCGTGCCGTTGATCGCTCCCGTTGGCGCGGTGTTGTAGGTCAGGGCACTGAGCGCTGTTGCACCCGTTACCTCGTAACTCACACGTATGAGATCGCCCTCTAGCGGAGTGACAGTGAACGTGATCGTATCGTCAGCAATCGTATAGGCTGTGCCACGCTTCTGGCGCTGGCCGTTTACCGTCACGCGATCCGTATTCGCAATAGGCGTAGCCGCAATTACAAACTCATCGTTGACACCATCGACATCACCCTCCGGCTCTTCGTTGAAAATGCGCGTACCGGTCGATGCTCCGGGCTTATCGTAATCGACAATGATCTCGTCGTTGGTAGCCGGTGCGGAGTTCATGACAAATACACCGCCGTATATTTTGTATTCCGTCGTCGGAATCTGACGCTGGCCGTTGATGTAAATGCGCTCCGTGCCGAGAATCGGAATAGCAGAAAGAAGGAAGGTGCTGTTGTCGCCATCGACAACTCCGTCCGGCTCCTCTTGGTACACATGCTCGACGCCGGTATCAGCGGCGACGGTTGTCACCAGCAACCTTCCGGTCATTCCTGCCCAGTTCGCTCCTTCTGAGATTGTTACACGAAGTGCGACCAGTGAGTTTTCCGGGATCTCGATAAGATTTAACAGATCGCTCACACCGGGAACAGATACAGCTGCGTCAACATTTTCTACAAGTACCAACAGCTCGGACTCTTCACCATTGACTTGTAGCCCGACTTCAATGCTTCCGTCGCCACCTGGACCCTCAGGTAGATATACGTGCAGCTTACTAACCGTGCGCTTCGGCCAGTAATTAGCAAACTTAATATCTGCTCCTGCGACTGTTGGGTCATCGGTGGTTTGTCCACCTCCGTTAAGTTGCCCGTTCGGTGTGATCGGTAAATAGATCGTCCCGGTGCCGGTTGCTCGTGAGCTGAAGTCCATCCACTGTTGGATAGCATCCTCCTTCAGCACTTTGCTAGCCCCCATCACGCGCCACCGGCTCGCCGCGCGATCGTAGTACAGATCACATGAGTCGTTTTCGGCAAGCTCAAAATCCTCAAAAAGACCAAACCGAAATTTTGCAGTGGAGGAAGAGCTTTCTTTTGCGAGCGTGATCGTGTGCGTGCCGAGATTGATCAGCGTAAAAGAACCGTTGAGCGCAAGTCCCGTAATGGTGATCGGCTCTGTCGCTGTCAGCTTGAGGACGGACGCATTGTTGCCGTCAGTCGGCTTG
>JANWLI010000005.1 GCA_025450975.1 Candidatus Kapaibacterium sp.
CTTGAGAATGTATCTCTTGAGATCGATAAAGGCGATTTCGTAGTTCTCGTTGGCAACACAGGAACAGGCAAGACAACCGTTATTCAATTACTCACCGGCGAGCTACTTCCTACAAGTGGCGAGATCCAGGTCGGACCAACCCGTGTCGATCGACTTTCAAAAAGCAAGCTTGCTTCCTATCGGAGATCTATCGGTATTATTTCCGAAGAGATCGGCCTGCTCGAGGAAAAGAGTGTAGCGGAAAACGTAGCCCTGCCTCTTGAGATCGCCGGCAAGGAGAGTAAAGATGCGATCACAGAACATGTAGCCGCTTCGCTTGACACCGTCAACCTGCAAAGTGAGCGCGCGTCTTCTCCTAAGGAGCTTTCTGTTGGAGAGTATCAGCGCGCCGCAATTGCCCGTGCACTGATCACCGAGCCGCTGATCCTCATCGGCGATTGCCCGACGCAGCGACTCGACCGTCAGTCAGCCAACGAGATCATAGCGATCCTCGCGGAGCAGAATGTCCGCGGAATGACGATCTTCCTGACGATGCCCGAATTGAGCGATCCGGGCTTATTCCCGCCAAAGACCGTCTTTTACAGGTTCGACAGCGGCACCGTGCACAGATTTTTACCCGAAACCAAGGAATAGTCCGACCGAATAAGGATGTTATATCGTTTTCTCCTCGTAAATGCAGGAATTTCAAGGAAAAAACGAAGGACAAGGGCTGCGCATCGGCATAGTCGTCAGTCGCTGGAATAGCAATATCACCGAAAGCCTGTTGCGGGGTGCCTTACGGGCGCTCATCGCTTCAGATGTTTCCGAGGATAACACTACCGTGGTTCGCGTCCCCGGCGCATGGGAGATCCCACTGGCAGCAAAAGAACTCGCCGCCAACGGCCAGTACGATGCGATCGTTGCTCTTGGATGCGTTATCAAAGGTGATACCGCCCACTTTGAGTACGTTTCCGATGCTGCAATGGAGGGGATCCGCAACGTATCGCTCGAACTTGGCATCCCGATAACATGCGGCATTCTTACGACCTATACTGTGGAGCAAGCACTTGCACGTGCCGGCGACAACGAGGAAAACAAAGGTTCGGAAGCTGCGCTTTCTGCGATCGAAATGGCAACGCTCCTGCAAGCGATGCGCAAGTGAAAAAATAACAGCATGTTGAAATATCTTTTTTGTCTGGTCATCCTTGCTTCGCAAGCCGTCGCACAGCCGTTACGTCCGGGTGAATGGCGCGCATACACGGCGATGACCTCCGTCACATCGCTTGCTGCAACGCAGGACTCGAATGCGATCTGGGTTGCAACATCGGGCGGAGCGTTTCGCATCGATCTCGCAGACGTCAATGCAGAAAAACTTGCGCTACGTACCCTTGATGGACTTTCTACAAACGAACTTAACGCCGTCACTGTCGATCCTGAAGGTACGGTCTACCTCGGTGGCGTTGACGGCTCACTTACTATCTACACGCCGACGACCGGCCATGTTCATTCGATCCAGGATATCGTCCTTTCCACACTCATCACAAAAAAGACAATTAATCGGATCACCGTTGTTGGTAGCCGTGTCTACATTGCAGCTAACTACGGCCTCAGTATCTACGACCGCACACAACAAGCGTTCAGCGAAACCATAACGAAGTTCGCGTCCTTGCCTGCGCAGGATACGGCCTTCTCCGTCATGGAAATTAGCGGGAAGATCTACGTTGCCCTCCCGGATGCCATTGCCGTTGCAGACCGCAACTCGCCACAGCTCTCCGCTCCGTTCGCATGGCAACTCTACACTGCTCCACAAGGAGTATCGCTCAGAACATTATCGGTAATGAATGGCAAGATCGTCGCTGCAGGCTTCGGTGGTGCATTCGTGCTTGAAGGCGATTCGCTTCGGCGGTTACCGCTAGTCGACACTGCGCTCATCTTCGATGCTGCCGTTCACAATGGTAAATTGTATCTCCTCGATAAAATAGATGACGGCAGACTGATCTCAACAACCGATCTTTCCGAGTTTACCTTCGCTCCTATCGAACGATCTGCTCCCGAAGATGTCATCACCGCACTTAGCATTGCAGGCTCGGACAAACTGGCGTTCGGCTCTTCGACCAGCGGCGCTACCATAAAGACCGGAGAGATCGTCACCTGGCGCATTTTCCCGGAAGGACCAATTTCCAACGACATGTTCGACATGTACTTTTCACGCTCGAACGGAAGGCTGTACGTATCGCATACATTTAGCGGCATCTCTTCATTTAATGCCGGAACCTCAGCATGGGTTAATTATTCTACAAATGCGGCAGGGACGAAATTGCCCCGCCACAAATACGAGAAGATCTACTACGACTCGATCCGAAGTGTCCTTTGGGCAAGTACCTTTGGATCCGGTTTGCAGAAATGTACCTTTGATGGAGACGTGCTAAATACTGTCGATCAAATGGACGGCGATCAGGGTATTCCTCCAAGTGACCCGACCAATCCAAATTTTCTTGTTGCCGGACAGAGCACGCTCGATTCTAAAGGCAATCTTATTGTCAGTGTCTGGGCTGCAAACGGACAAGGTATTGCAAGAACGTCTGATGGTATTACGTTTGAGGGGATCTCACTCAGTTTTTCCGGACAACAATTTCGCCCGTGGCGAGTATTAACCGAAGATCTCGAAGGGTTTTATTTTGTAGGCACGGCGCTCAATACTGCTCCACCACCGTTTGGGGTTTGCTATGTCCCCCCGTCAGGATCGCAAACATTTCCGGGAGCCATTCAAGGTGGTTCTGGGGGTATCCTCTCGACACCAAATGTCAACGCTCTTGTCGTCGATCAGGATAACAATCTTTGGTGCGGTACGACGGAAGGAGTTGAAGTCGTCAGCCATTTCCGCAGATCCGGAGAGCTCGAATTTCGCGCTCGTAAGCTGCCCTTCCCCGGCACGCAGATCGTTCAGGCTATCGCTATTGACGGTGTTGGCAACAAGTGGATCGGTACGGAGAACGGCGTCTTTGTTGTTTCGCCCGATGGATCGGACTCCCTTGCACATTATACTGCCGAAAATTCTCCACTGCTCGATAATTCGATCTTAGCGATCACCGTCGATGCTGGATCGGGAGAAGTCTACATTGGCACTTCAAAAGGCATTTCGCGTACAAGCTCGATCTACAAAGAAGGTAATCCGGATTACTCAAACCTCTACGTATATCCGAACCCCGTCATTCGCAGCCGTGACGAACGGCCGTCCGTGACGATCGCAGGCCTCGTCAGCGGCTCGACGATCAAGATCTACACCGTCTCCGGACGCCTCGTGAAGACCATTGACGCATCGTCGCTTGGTTCGACTGCCACCTGGGATGGCCGCGACGAGAATGGCGACGAGCTTTCAAGCGGCGTCTACGTTCTCGGCGCAACTTCCGAGCTCGCGACGGAATCCGGGCAGGCAAAATTCGTGTTGGTTCGTAAATAAGATGCCAACCTACGATTATCACTGCGCAAATTGCGGACATTCCGAAGAAGTATTTCAACGCATCACCGAAGATGCCCTCATCGTCTGTCCATCCTGTAAAGAGCCAAGCTTTTCCCGTGTCGTCACGGGCGGCGCCGGCGTCATCTATAAAGGCGAGGGCTGGTACGTTACCGACTATTCCAAAAAATCTTCGGGTGGCAAAGAAACACCGTCATCCCCTTCGTCCGAGAGTAAGCCTTCGACGCCTCCCGCATCACCTTCAGGAGACACGACGCCGAAATCCGTATGAGTTGGTTCTGCGGAGCGATCGGTGATCTATCTGCCCGTGACCGGTATTACTTTGAAGAGCTCGCAGCAAATGACCACCTCGTCGTTCATCGATCTGAACGCTTGCTCCTTCTGGCTGGAGGCATCCCCAAAACCTGTACGACGCAGATCAACGATGGCTCAGGCTTTGTTGTAGCTGGCAAAGGCATTTCACGTAGTCCGCTCCACTTTATTACTGGCGATCAATGGAAGGAGCTCTTCTCGGCGAGGCCACGAGAGATCTCCGGCTTAAACGGACATTTTGCCGCGCTCCATTGGACTCCGGAGTCCTGTTCATTTTACACCGATACGCTTGGTCTGCGCGACATCACTTTGTACCAGAGGAATGGTGTATTGTATTTCACTACAAACGATGAACATCTCCCAAAACTTACCGGCACACCACACGAAGTTAACTGGGAAGCATTCAGCGGCCGGTGGACGCTCTCGAATCAGTTCTCGCTTGATAGTGTCGTTAGAAATACTATTCGCCTAACATCCGGCGCAAGCGCCAGTTTTATCAAGGGCAGTTTGCAGGTAAACAGCGCCGCTCCTCTCGAACTCTCCATGGGTAGCACAGATGGTGAAAGTGCTTCGGACCTTCTACGCTCGTTCATCGAATTGCCAAATGCCGAGCACGAAAATCTTCTCGTTGCTCTCTCGGCAGGAATGGACTCGAGGCTGCTCCTTTCCTACCTCCTGGCAAGCAAAGAAAAATTACAGTACTCGACCTATACGTTCGAAGATGAGAACCATCCGGATGCGCTCATCATGGCCGAGATGGTCTATGACCTGAAATTTCCTAATACGATCGTCGGCACCGAGCTCCCAGATGACGATGCAGCACTGGTCGAGCAATTCCGGAAATACCTCAGCGCCAAGAAAGTAACGACAAACTCAGTCCATTTTCTGGATTCACTTCCTTACGACCGATTTAAAAATGACAGCAACGGAGTCCTCATCGATGGCGGCTTCGGTGAGATCGGCAGGAGAAGATTGTATGAGAAGATACGCGTTCGATCCAAAAAGGAGATCCTGAGCGGCGATCCAAAACAGATCCATCCACTTTTTACTCGCGAGCGTGCAGATATCTTCAATGCTGACCTCACCGCTTCGCTCACTAGATTTGCCGAAGAACAGATAGCTCAGTATGTAAGTACGAGTCCTAACCCGTCGGCGATCGGTATAGACCAATGGCTGGACCTGATCGCTGTTCGCACGACACTTCCAAACTTCAATGGTTTGGAGCAGGCGCGCGTCGATGGTATTGTTACAAATATCTGTCCGTTTACGCAGCCCGAATTTATCACAAAGGTCATGGCATGTCCGATCGAGCTGCGGCGCAATGCCAGACTGTACCGATCGATCATCGAGCGTAATGCACCTCGGCTGAAGAAGTATCCGCTGGTTAAATTTAATGCGACCTACCCTTATCAGTTTAGCTCTGCAGGGGCTTTCTTGTGGACTTCCGCAAAGCGTAAGATCGGACGGACCTTCGTACAGGAGAATCGAGTAGACCTTCTTAAACGATTAAGGACGTTCGTTCGCGATACTGCCGAATCAAGCTCCGTAAAACAATATGCTCCGTACGATCAGGAGAAGGTACGGAGCATCATTGAAAACTTCTACAGCGGGAAGGATTGGTTCGCTCCCCAACTAGACTGGTGGCTCTCCTTTGAAATGTGGAGACAGTCGTTACTATTTAATAGTTAACGGATCTCGATCCTCTTATTGATCACGCCGCCATCTCCATCACGCATTACCAGGATGTAAGCCCCGGCTGCAAAGGTTGGCAACTGAAGCGTCTGACTTTGGAGCCCGGCTATTGCCTCATATGAAGGTGATGCGTAGACCTGCTTGCCTAACATGTCGAACAGCGTGAAGTCGATCCTGTTTTGCTTATCAAGCGCAAATTCGATCGTGAGCACGCTTCCGCTCTCCAGAGGCTGCGGATACAGGCGAACGCCACGAATGATCTTGCTGCTCTCCACCTTCCCGCCAGTAATGGGATTCATGATATAGAACGCATCGGTAGATTCGGTGATCTTTTCAACTGAATCTGTCACTTCGGTGATGCGGATCATTGCCTGTTCGGTGACAGGAATAGGGCCGAACAGATTCCATGTGAAGGTCGTACCTGTCTGATTCTTTGCAAGGATCGCCCAGGTTGAGCCGCCATTGACCGAATAATCGAGGTCGACCTTCTCGATGATCTCCGAGCCGATCTTTGCCCACTCAATGATAAGTTTTTTGGTAAGGAAGGCGGTATCTCCACCCTGTGGCTTCAGGATCCGTATACCTCTGAGAGGTAATTTGATCGTAAAGTTACCGCTTGTCGACGACAGTGCGCTGTTGGTCAGATCCGAAACACGGATCCGGCCTTGTGTCGTTGTGACATCCGGTGCAGTCCAAAAGAATCTATTCGTATTGATATTTATAATATGCTCCCATGAGCCGCCACTATTTGAGGAGAATTCGAGCTTGACAGAGTCAACGTTCGTCTTATCGAAGGTGATAAAGACATTGTCGCCAGGCGCGAAAGATGCGCCTTCCAGCGATGCATTCGAAATTGTAATTGCCGGTGCGGGCGCTGCCAACGTGTCAAGGTTCTTGCGTAACTCCCAGGCTTGGACGACTTCGTAGTTATCGTGAGTACCACGCTCGACGAAAGCGATGAACTTCATGTCTTCGAGCTTATACTTATGGCTTTCGAGCTTGGAAATATCATGTGTGATCGTCACTTCAGTGCTCGCACCCTGGGGTTTACCCTTAAGATCAAGCGCGATACCATGAACGTCGATGAAGCGAACGACATTGTTATGGTTCTTGATCGTCACCGGCTTCGTGTTCTGACACTGTTCGTAAAACACATTGTCCTGCGTGATCGCATAGAATATCTTCAGACTATCGCTATTGGCATCCTGAAGTGTGACTTTGACTTTCGCAACGAGGCGCCAGTAATCGGCCTGGCCGATCTTGTCCATCTTCGCATCCGTTAACGTGATCGCAACAAGCGCCTCGTCACCAACGCGCTCGTTGATACGGTTATTCCATTCTGTTGAGCCCGATGGTTCGTACTTGCTCGTGACCCTCGTATTCGTAGAAGTAAAGACGGTGTGGTCTACGGCACCGTTAAAGATCGGATACGGGAAGGTATTGTTTGTAAGACGCAAGCTCTCCAGATTCGCCGTTGAACCGGCTACGACCATCGGATCGCCTACATTGGTAATATGATTGTTGAGATGGATGATTTTCGAGCCGTTTGAAGAGGCGAGCGTCGCCTTAAATGTAGCATCAAGCCCGTTCGCTTCGGGGCAAAGGTCGTAGCTATTAGTAAACGTCTCGAACAGGACGCGGCGAGGCTGCTGAGCATAGCCCACCGAAAAAATTACACTGATGAGAATGAAAGAGAAAACAAGCCGTAAAGTGGTACGCATAGAAACTCCTTAGAAAGCAAAGAAGACACTGTTCGGCTATTCAACCGAACCTATTCTAAAAGTACCACAAATGGTGATCGGTTCCTAGTTTAAGCTAAGTACCGGCTTACCGCTGGGATATTCGAGGCCCAATTCTTTATACAGATCCGACAGAGCACGGGTATTATAATCTTTTTTGGTGATCTGCTTACCCGTCTGGGAGAGACGGTTCAATTCGGCAATCTTCTTTTCCTGTACTTTTTCAAACCCTTCGGTGAGCGCTGATTCTAATTTATCTTTCAATGATTCACGCATAAATATTCAATTTCCTTTCAAATTACAGTTAGGTTATAACAATAAGTATATTTTTTCAGTTCGAAGAATCGGTCCGTTTACTGCGGCTCGACTTCTTCGATCATATCTTCTTCGCCCTTACGCTCCTTCGTCAACCCATATTTTTTCATCTTCGTATATAAATGGGAGCGTTGAATATCGAGGGCTTCTGCCGTACGGCTGATATTCCAATTATGTTCGCGTAGCTTTTCCGTAATAAATATTTTTTCGGACCGGTCCTTAAAATCCTGGAAGTTCTCTGCTGAGAGCACATCTTCGAGCGCTTGCGACGTGCTATCGCCAAAATAAGCCGTCGAGCCTGCCTCACGAAGCCTCGCAAGGTCTGCATCGGTCAGAATGATCGACTTGCTCAGATCATCGGTGTCCTCATGGTCACGGGTTGCTGCAGCGTCCACATGCATTTGCTCGGTATCGCCAGGGAGGATCGAGTACGCAAGGCCGAGCCGCTCGACGTCCTCACGATGCACGACATCGCCCATGCATAAGATCGTGATGCGCTCGACAATATTGCGAAGCTCGCGAATATTACCTGTGTAGGGCAGCGACTGCAGGATGCGCATCGATTCTTCTTCGAACTTCAGCGGCTTCCGTTTTGCCTCATTAGCAAATTCATCGGTAAATGCCTTGGCAAGCAGCGGAATGTCCTCCCTGCGCTGGCGCAGCGGCGGAACATGGATCGGCAGCACATTTAAGCGATGATACAGATCCTCGCGAAAACGCTTTGCGGCAATCTCTGCAGGTAAATTCTTATTGGTTGCTGCGATGATACGGACGTTCACGCGGATCGGCTTTCCTGTCGAACTGCCGACACGCTCGATCCAGCCTTCTTCGATCGCCTTCAGCACTTTCGCCTGTGCTGCAAGCGACATGTCGCCGATCTCGTCAAGCATGAGCGTGCCGCCATCGGCCTGCTCGAACTTGCCGGTACGCTGCGCATGAGCGCCGGTGAACGATCCCTTCTCGTGACCGAAGAGCTCGCTCTCGATCAACTCCTGCGGAATAGCGGCGCAATTAACTTCTCCAAACGGTTTATCTTTCCGCGGCGACTGCTTATGGATCGCACGTGCGACAAGTTCTTTACCCGAGCCATTCTCACCAGTGATAAGCACATTGCTAGACGTGGGCGCAATACGCTCGATGAGCGCGCGAATATTGCGCATTGCAGGCGAATTGCCGAGCATTGTCTCACGCCCGTGCAGTTGCTCGCGCAGCACCGTTACCTGTTCTTCTAACTGATGCTTCTCCGTCGCATTCCTGACAAGAACAAGCAGGCGTTCGCGATCCGGCGGCTTCTCAAGAAAATCGAAGGCTCCGAGCTTTGTGGCCTCGACGGCAGTTTCGATCGTGCCATGTCCGGAGATCATGATGATCGGCACGTCGGCGCGGATCTCGCGGAGTTTGCGTAATGTCTCGATGCCATCCATTCCAGGCATCTTCACGTCGAGGAGAATACAATCGATTCCGTTAGAATCCTGAAGGACCTTTACACCTTCATGACCCGAACTTGCTGTGATCACTTCATGGGAGGCATATTCGAAGATCATCGCAAGTGTGTCGCGGATCCCCTGTTCGTCGTCTATAATTAGTATGCGAGCCATATTGGACCTACTTTATACAAATATCTTTACTGTATAGTTTTTAGAACAATGAGAATTATTGAGGTTTTCCCAACTCATTTGGTAAGAGACATGAAATCAATTGGTTAGAGGAGAGAAACCGGGTTAGCGTTTATAGGGATTTTGCTTGTATCGTGATGCTTCTGCATGTGTTCCACTGATATCCTTCATAGAAAGTACTCTATCGTACATCATGAGGGCATTTTTGCGGTCGCCCCGCAAATCATAGGCCATTCCTACCTGTAGCTCGGATTTAGGGATCCACCATGTCACTTCGTTCGGGGTGATCTTTCGGCTTAAGAGGTTACTATTGTACAAATAGTACATGGCTGAGTCAAGATTACCATTGCGGTTAGCCAACTGTGCCTGGCCGATAAAATACATCGCCTCACGTGCCTGCTTGATCGTATAGCCCTCTTTGCGAGCCCTGGCACGCGAGAGCATGACACGATACGTCGAATCGTACTGGGGTAGCATCCCCAGGCTCACCTGGTTAAAGCCGAGATAGTGCAGAAAGTTTGAGTTGTTCGGATACTGCGATGCAAGGATCTTCGCGTACTTGTATGAAGCGTGATAATTCTTTTCATACAGGTAATAGATCTTCATCAGCTCGTATTGCGCCTCTGTCTTGGAGTAGTACGCACGCTCACCGGCAAGTTCAAGCATCTGTAAGCCTGCGCGCTTATTGCCTTCTGCAAAAAAACTGATAATTGAAGAAAGCGACGGATTATCCTGCTTGATCGCTTCGACATAAAAATTGTAGAGACCGCGGCCAAAGAGAATATCGCCATTGGAAGGAATGACCTCTTCGAGCATATTTAAATACCGCACGCCGTCTTTTGCATCGCCAAGCAACAAGCCGACGGCATCGGTCCAGTTCGGGCGGATGGCGAAAATGCGGGCTCGCATACCAAGTGAAGCACCCTTATAGAACAGACCTGCCAGATCATACTCATTCGCCTCTAGCAGCTTATCGGCTCTTATGATGGCCTCATCGAGCATGCGGCGGTAGGCTTCGTCATAACCTGTATTATCGGTATTGGTGATCGCACGCCAGAAGTTGACCATCGCCTTGAAAAAGTATCCGGATGGATGGGAGGGATCGGCAGCGATGACCGAGTCAAACGTAATATCAGCCTGCGCATAATCCATGTTATACGTCTGCTGAATCCCGCGCTTGATCTGATGCTCGATCGGACCGGATTGAAGCGCCCACTGCCCATAAGAGGCGTTTGCACTTACGAGGAGGAGGAGGAATATGCTTATATGTGAAAACTTCTTAATCATTTAGCACTAACTTCATGCGTTTTGAGTCATTACGAAATAAATGCTCGTACGTTCCAACTACGCTGCTACCGGCTTAAATCCTCGTTCCGTCGATACAAGCTTAATAAGCGGCGTTTCCGGGTCATGCTCGAGAAAGAGGAGCCATTGCTCTTCAAACATCTGCGGCAAATGCCGCTTTTTTTCCTCTAGCGTCGTCAGCGGGAAATTATCGTACCCCATAATATACGGGACGTTAACATGTGCCTGCGTCGGAAAAAGATCGGCGCTAAAAAAGATATGCTTCGTGCCGTCAGTAATACGCGGGAGCTGTTGCGCGCGCGTATGCCCGTTAAAGATGTGAAGGTGGATGCCCGGAAATAGCTCCCCCGCCCCGTCGACTACATGGATCATTCCGTTTGCGATAAGCGCTTCCCAGTCATGCTTGAGATAGCTTGCACGGTCTTTCTCTGTCGGATTATTCGCCCATGCAAGATTCTCTTTTTGTGTATGGTAGACGGCATTAGGGAATGTCGGTATATATTGCCCGTCAGCAGTTCGTGTAACTGCACCTCCGCAATGATCGAAATGCAGATGCGTCTGGATGACATCTGTCACCGCATCCGCACTCACCCCCAATCCATTAAGCGAGCCCGGGAGTGAACCCTGTGAAGATTCATACTTGTAAATTGACCGCAGCTTATCGTCATACTTTTCACCCATCCCGGTATCGACAAGGATCGTTTTCCCGTTGCCTTCTACAAGCATGACGCGGAGCGACATCGGAATGCGGTTCTGCTCATCCGGCGGATTGGATTTACTCCACAGCGTCTTCGGGACGACGCCAAACATCGCACCACCATCGAGTGCGAACCTTCCCGTTTCCACAGAGCGGATCCTGTACGGACCGATCGTAATATCTACCATTTACATCAGCTTATAGGTGAAGCCAAGCGCGAGCGTTTCCTTGACCTGTGTGCGGGGAGTGATTGACCGCTCGTTGATCA
>JANWLI010000006.1 GCA_025450975.1 Candidatus Kapaibacterium sp.
CGCGGGCGAAGACGTTGCTGCTTGACGAGATCCCCGAGCTGCTACCTTTCTGCGATATTGTGATCAGCTCGACTGCTGCGGAGTCGATCATCCTGACAGTTGACGATGTGCGCACTGCGCTCAAGACGCGCAAGTCGCTCGCGCCGCTTGTGTTTGTCGATATTGCCGTTCCGCGCGATATCGATCCGAAGGTGAAAGATCTGTCGAACGTGTTCCTTGCCGATATCGACGACCTGACGTCGATCGTCGATCAGAACATGCAGAAGCGCACGGCCTCGATCCCGGCGATCGAGAAGATCATCGACGAAGAGTTTAAGAACTTCCTCGATACGTATGCGGTGCTTGAAGTCGGGCCGACGATCAAGGAATTGCGCGATAAGTTTGAGGCAGTGCGTCAGGAAGAGTTGGATCGTCATCGCGAGAAGTTACCGCCTGAGGCGTTCAAGCTTGTTGACGATATGACGCGGAAGATGATGAACCGGCTGCTGCATTCGCCGACGATCATGCTGCGCGAGCCGCGTTCGACGAAAGACGATTTGGAAGCGCGTATCCAGATGGTGCGCGCGCTCTTCGCCCTCGAAGGCGAGCAGAAAGATCATACGGAGTAAATGGCAAAAGACTTGATCACGATTGGTTCGCGCGGAAGCGCACTTGCGCTCTGGCAGGCACATCATGTTGAGGCGTTGCTTAAGGCTGCCGAGCCGTCGCTTGCGATCGAGATCAAGATCATCAAGACGACGGGCGACAAGATCCTCACCTCGTCGCTTGCAGAGATCGGTGGCAAAGGTGTGTTCACCAAAGAACTTGAAGATGCGCTGCTTGCAGGCGAGATCGATCTTGCCGTGCATAGTCTCAAGGATCTGCCGACAACGTTGCCCGATGGTCTGACAGTATCAGCAATTCTCCCACGCGCGCAGGCGGAAGATGTGTTTCTCTCGAATACGCATAGTGCGAAGCTCTTCGAGTTGCCGAAAGGCGCGATCGTTGCGACGGGACGTTTGCGGCGCAGAGCGCAGATCCTCGCTCGGCGTCCGGATTTTGGTATTGCCGATATTCGTGGTAATGTGCCGACGCGCATCGGGAAGCTGCGTAGCTCGACGTGGAGCGGGATGATCCTGGCAGGCGCAGGCATTCACAGACTCGGACTTACTGAGCATATTGCGCATACGATCCCGCTTGAAGATGTCCTCCCTGCTCCGGGGCAAGGGGCGATCGCAATTGAGATCGCCGCAAGTAACACGGATGTCGCAGAGCTGCTGAAGAAATTGAATCATGAAGAAACAGCGATCTCTGTTAACGCCGAGCGCGAAGTGCTTGCTGCCCTGGGCGGCGGATGTCAGTTGCCGCTGGGCACGTATGGGCGCATCGAGAACGGACAGCTTACGCTCGATGCATGTATTGCACAACTTGATGGAAAGAATTTGTTGAGATCGACATTAAGTGGTCCTGCATCTGACGCGAAGTCGATCGGAAAAAAAGTCGCCGAAGATTTGCTTGCAAAAGGCGGCTTTGCCATTCTCGAGTCGCTTCCTGATACGACGTCATTCAACTCATCGATAGAGTCAATGTAATGGCGAGTGTTATTCTTACACGCCCGACTGCGCGGCTTGCTCCCGACGAGAATTTTTTCGCAGCCATGCTTGCCGAGCGTGGCATTAAGACGATCGAGTTGCCGATGATCCGCGTCGCCCCGCCCGACGATACGCGCGACCTCGATTGCGCCCTCTCGAAACTTGCAAAAGGCGGCTTCGATCATGCAGTGCTTGCGAGTCCGACAGCAGTGGATATCTTCCATGAGCGGCTCACGGAGCAGGGACTTGTGCAGGATGTGCAGAAGCAGGTTGGCTTTGCGACGGTCGGCGCGAAGTCGGGCGAGAAGCTGACGTCGTATGGGTACAGACTTGATTTTCCGCTTCCCTCTCAGGGCGCTGGGGCTGCAGCGCTGCTCACAACATTGCGCACGTTCGATCTTCGCGGCAAGAAGACGCTGCTGTTGCAATCGCAGATCGGTATTAACGTGCTTGCGCGCGCATTCGAGATGGTCGGCTCGGAGACGGAGCGCGTGACGCTCTATGAAACGCTCGGCCCATCGCTTGAAGATACTGTACGGTTAGTGCACCTGCTCGAAGAGACGGGCGACAAGAAGCCCGAGGTGATCGCATTCTTCTCGCCATCGGCGGTGGAGCAATTTGCGATCGCGCTGCGCGAACTCAATCGCGATCTGCTCGGCACGCTGCCGGCGTTAGCTGCCATCGGCGAGACGACGGCATTCGAGATCGCTATGCGCTTAGACCGGCGGGCAGATATTGTTGCAAGGAAGGCGGATCAGAAGTCGTTGGCGGAGGATGTTGCTGCGTGGATCGAGGGAGGCTAGTGGCCTGGGTTAGGAGAAATCAACTCCATGGATACTATTTCTTATGCTATTATATAATTAAGCTTCATTCTGATTCAACTTAAAACGACACCATAAATTTATTCGAAATCACAAGAACAATTCTTGGTTTTTTGCCATATATTCGTCCAGAGCCGTTTGCGACCTTAAGAACTTTCGTCCACAGAAACCCTGAAGGCACAGATGCAATAGTAGGAAATCCTAACCCGATTTCCTGGTCAATAACTTAATCAATTAACGAACTATGAAAAACTCATCTTTCAATAGGTTTAGCATCCTGTATTTGCTCCTGCTGGGTTTGCTCGTAATAGGCAACACCAAGGCTTATTCGCAAGATCCGTGTGCGGCTACCCCGCCAGACCCTGACTATATCGAATGGGCTGATGACGACTGCATAGATATCCCATTAGAACCCGGATGCACCGTAAGAGTTTGCTATTGCTCTCGAACAGTTAATAGCGTTAAAGAATATCTAGTAAAAAGTTTTGACGTGATATCCGGATGCGACAATGAAACGTGGGCGGATATTATAAGAGCAATTCCCGGCCAACTTGCAAGAGTATTAACAAACAGTATTGTCCCATGCAGTACGGGATACACTCTTTCAACATCAATAGTATCTTCTGTTTGCTGGAAAGTAGTAAATGCTGCTGGGGTCAATGAAGAGCCCAATTACGCTTGTCTGATTTGCCCCGAGGCGGCGGGATTCTGTGTCCAAAAATTTCGTCTCTGTTTAGTGTCAAATCCACCGGCTGTATACAGCATTACTCTTGACAGCGAGTTCTCAGACCCTGGTGACTGTATGGAAGTTCCACCTGCTGCAGCCCCCTGGATACCTGGGCAATGTTATACGGTTACTCCATGTGACGAGTAAGTATAGAGATGAAGAAGAATATCGTTCAAGACCTTTTGATGAGGGTTGTTGCGATGATCCTCATCATTATGGCCGGCTATAGCTTTGCACAAAGCAAGTATGAAGTTGTGAGAGAAGCAAAGAGAGACGGTAAAACGTATTTTTATTTTAGTGTAGACTGCTCGGATAAAAATAACTGCACAGCCGTCGGCCACGAATATCCCCAAGATACTGGAAATGCCTATGCCATTATTATAGAGCGAACTACTGACGGCGGCGCTACCTGGCAATTTCAGCATAGTGGATTACCTTCGCAAGCAACATTTAACGATGGACATTTTTTACGAAAAGTTGACGCGATCGATTCATTGAATGTAGTACTTGCCGGAGATGGCGGGAAAATCCTACGTACGACAGATGGAGGGGATACCTGGTATCAACAGCAATTTGCAATCGTAGCAATTGCTGACATCTCTTTTTCAGATTCAGCAACCGGGATGGCTGTTGCAAGCGGTGCTATTCTCCGGACAGCCGACGCTGGCACGACATGGGAAAAAGTCGCGAACCTTCCCAATGAATGGTATCAGTCATGTAAAGCATATTCCGCAACTGAGCAGAAAGCGTTTGTTTTTGGACGAGGCCGTGTGTATGCTACTTCTGACGGATGGCAGACCTGGCATTCAGGCGATACACTTTTCGATGACGAATCAGGCGGACAGTTTTGGCGCAACCTGGAGTTTGCATATTTCTATAGTCAGCAAATCCTTATAGCGGGGGGAGCGCACCATGCAGAAGAGAATCCAGATATTTTTCATAATGCATTGATAGCAATTTCTCAGGATGGAGGCAAGTCGTGGACTGAAGTATTCGATAGCATGACACAAATCGTTGGCGGCGTCTTTTCAATTGCGATAAACTCGGAAGGAAGAGGAATCGCTCTGGGATATGGAGCTGGGGTTCTAACCACAACCGATTATGGTTTACATTGGAATCCGGATACCCTTAATCTTGAAAAACCTCCACTAAAATTCTATTCTGCAACGCTCGCTGGAGATGACGAAGTCCTTTTTATTGGACAAAATACAGTTAACGCTAAAATTATTAAAGCTCGCATTCCTCAGTTGTTGATAGCAAGAACACAGCTTGAAAATGTAATCTACAGCGTCCGTGTCTATCCAAACCCAGCTTCAACCGATCAGCTGAATATTTCTTCCCTTCAGCGCAGGTACGGCGTGACTTATGCACTATACGATGTTCTTGGCAGGAAGGCTTTGGATATCTACCCTGACAAACAGAATAATGCATCTGTGTCAATAGCGGAACTCCCTATTGGCGCTTATAAGCTATTTGTTAATGTAGATAATCTTCAACTTCCGGTCACGACCGTGTGTATTATAAAATAGAAGTTAGTCACGCTTGATCAATTCGATTCCTAAGACTTGCTCGATCTCAACAATGGTCGATAGGTGAATATCGACCTTTCCATTCAATAAGTTACTCACCTGAGATTCCGGCCTCCCCCATTTTGCGGCGAACTGTTTTTGCGACCAGCCTTTCTCATGAATGGCCGCAGCTATTTTTAAGCACAATTCCTTCCTGTGTTTGAGGCCCTCTTCTTGATCTTTCATACTAGGCAATCAGCTCAAATTGAACTATACTGAAATATTAAAGATTGCAGTCTTTCGTTGCTTAAAAACCTGGTGACGGTCTACTGTATAGTGATGTTCTACAAGACATCGGGGGATTCCCGCCATAGGCGGATCTAGCGACTTCGCTTCGCTCAGAAT
The DNA here is from genome assembly GCA_025450975.1 of Candidatus Kapaibacterium sp. GTDB lineage: Bacteria > Bacteroidota > Ignavibacteria > Palsa-1295 > Palsa-1295 > JANWLI01. Next base: position 5,033 of record JANWLI010000006.1, read on the forward strand.
GACGGTAAATAGAACAATTTTATGAAAGCTAACTTACAAAACGATCTTCTCCTACGTGCTGCTCGGTGTGAGGATGTGGAGCGTGCGCCGGTGTGGTTTATGCGGCAGGCGGGCAGGTATTTGCCGGAGTATCGGGCGATCCGTTCGCAGCATGATTTTCTGACCATGGTGCGTACGCCGAAGCTTGCAGCCGAGGTGACGATCCAGCCGGTCGATCTTGTCGGCGTCGATGCGGCGATCATCTTCAGCGATATTCTTGTCATTCCCGAAGCGATGGGCATGCACCTCGTGATGGAAGAAGGCAAAGGCGGCCCGCGCTTTCCGAATCCGATCCGCCTCTATACCGATATCAAGGCGCTCAAAGAGATCCAGGCAGAAAAATCGCTTTCGTATGTGATGGATGCGATCTCGCTGACGGTCGAGAAGCTCAATGGCCGCGTGCCGCTCATCGGATTTTCCGGCGCGCCGTGGACGCTCTTCTGCTACATGGTAGAAGGCGCCGGCTCGAAAGATTTTAAGCATGCGAAAGAAATGCTCTTTACACGCCGCGAAGATGCGCACACACTGCTCGGCAAAATTCGCGATGCTGTGAGCGATTATCTCGTTGCGCAGATCACGGCAGGCGTCGATGTCATCCAGATCTTCGATACATGGGCAGGCGTGCTGACGCCTGAAGATTTTCGCGAGTTCTCGCTCGACTATATCGGCGAGATCGTCCGCGACGTGAAGCAGAAAACGAATTCGCGTGTGCCGGTCATCGTCTTTTGCAAGGGCGCCAATCATTCGATCTCGGAGATCGCGGCAACGGGCTGCGATGTCGTCGGCCTCGACTGGACGATCGACATTGCCGAAGCGAAGGCGCTGCTTGGCGATCAGGTTGCCGTGCAGGGGAATCTCGATCCGTCGATCCTCTACGGACCGGAGCATGTGATCGAAGCGCGCGTGCGCGACATCGCCGAGCGCATGGGCTCGCCGCGCGGGCATATCTTTAATCTTGGCCACGGCGTATCGCCGGATATGGATCCGGACCGCCTGCGCGCATTCGTGCGCGCTGCGAAGGAAGCGTACACAGTCCCGGCACAATAAGAACTCCCCTCTCCCGCCCGAAGGGTGGGAGAGGGGCCGGGGGTGAGGGCACTGGGTTTAGCCTACGGCGTAGCCAACTCTGCCCTCACCCCAACCCTCTCCCATAAAGGAGGGCCTTGGTATCAAAATTTGTCGCCTCTCCTTTACGGGAGAGGGAGCTTATAATATGTTCGAACAATTCGCAGGTTTACGCAAAGAAGCAGAATTATTTTTCCGGACGCTGCAGGATGAGATCACGACGACACTCGAGATCGTCGATGGCGCCGGCAAATTCCGTCAGGACCTCTGGGAACGTCCGGGCGGCGGCGGCGGACGCACGCGCATCATGGCTGAAGGCAGAGTCTTCGACAAGGCTGGCGTGAACTGGTCTGCCGTGCATGGCGACTCGCCGCAGAATCCCGATCTGAAGTTTTTCGCGACAGGCATTTCGCTTGTGCTACATCCGCGCTCACCGAAGATCCCGACGATCCATGCGAACTTCCGGTTTTTACAGAACTCCTCTGGCGATGCCTGGTTCGGGGGCGGCATCGACCTTACGCCGTACTATCTCGATGAAGATGATGCGCACGAGTTTCACCTGAAGCTCAAGGTCGCATGCGACCGTCACGACATCGGCTACTATCCGCGCTTCAAGAAGTGGTGCGACGAGTACTTCTATATTAAGCATCGCGGCGAGACGCGCGGCATCGGCGGCATTTTCTTCGATCAGCTCGGCGGCAACGAGCGCGAGCTTGACAAGATCTTTCTCTTTGTGCAGGAGATGGGACAGACGTTTCTGCCTGCGTATGTGCCGATCGTTGAGAAGCATCGCGGCGATTCCTACTCCGAGGAAGAAGAGCGCTGGCAGCTGCTGCGACATGGCCGCTATGTTGAGTTCAATCTTGTCTACGACAAAGGCACCGTGTTCGGCCTGGAGACGAACGGGCGCACCGAGAGCATTCTTATGAGTCTGCCGACGCTTGCGCGGTGGGAATACGACATGCAGCCGAAGGCCGGCTCGCCGGAAGCGAAGTTGCTGGATGTGCTGCGCAATCCACGCGAGTGGGCGACGATCACATGACGGACTTTCTTCATCTGCTCATCTGTGTCGGCATACCAGTGGTGGCGTCGCTTGTCTTTATGGTATGGTCGCGGAGGAATCTCCAGAAGAGACCGATGATCGCCATGTCGGTAACACCGCTGAACGTGTTTATCTACAGCAGGCTTGTCTTTCATATTGGATTTGGTATTTTAATTGCAACATTCCTGTTTGCCATCGTACACTTCGACTTAACGGGCGAACAGACGCGTCTGATCATTGCGACGACGCCGACGGCGGCCAATATTCCGACGCGGATTCTCTCGGGCTGGAGCAATGTGCTCTTGCCGCTCATCTTTCTTTCGATCTTCGTTTCGCTCTTTAGCCTTGGCGTCATTGGTAAGCGGGTATTGGCGCTCTTCCCAACAGAGGGAAAGCCGGGAGTGGAGTTTTCCGGATTCCGGTTTACTTTTCTCATGATGGCGATGTCTCTCATCAATCCGCCGCTTATATTTGGGTCGTTACTGTTGTTATAGGTCATGGGTCCTATGGGACGTATGAGTCCTATAGGACGTATAAAAACAAAATGAATACAATTCCACAGAATACTGCAGTCGTTCTCCTCCAATTTGGCGGGCCTGATTCTCCCGAGGCTGTCGAGCCATTTCTCTACAATCTTTTTTCGGATAACGACATCGTGCAGGTGCCGTTTCCGAGCGTCTTGCAGAAGCCGCTTGCGCGGCGGATCTCCAAGAGCCGGGCGCCCGTTGTCGGCGAGACATATGGCGAGATCGGCGGGAACTCGCCGATCCTCGAGAAGACGACCGAGCAGCAAATAGCGCTGCAGCGAGAACTTGATGAGCGCTTCGGTAAAGGCACGATCCCGGTTATTATTGCGATGCGGTATTGGAAGCCGTTCACCGACGAGGCCGTGATGCAGTTGCAGGCACTGAAAGTTAAGAATGTTGTGCTGCTGCCGCTCTATGCGCAGTACTCGAAAGTGAACGCAGGTTCAAGCTATGCCGAGTGGGAGCGCGCGACGAAGAAGCTCGGCGCGCAGTTCGACGAGCGGCGCATTGTGAGCTATCATCTTAATCCACTGTACATCGATGCAATGCGCGAACGCCTCGATGCTGGGTTGGCAAAGTTTAACGGCGTGAAGCCGTATATCCTGTTCTCGGCGCATGGCATTCCGATCGATCTGGTGTTTGAGGGCGATCTCTATCCGGTGCACATCACCGAGACGATGGAAGCGATGATGAAGGAGCGTCCGGGATATGAGTATAGTTTGTCGTATCAGAGTAAGATCGGGCCAAAGCAGTGGCTCGAGCCATCGACAGAGGAGAAGGTTGAAGACCTTGGGCATAATGGGTTGAAGAATTTGCTTGTCGTGCCGATCTCGTTCACGAGCGATCATATCGAGACGCTGCACGAACTCGACATCGAGCTTCGCGAGGAAGCCGAGCATGAGGGGATCACGAACTTCGTCGTAGCAGAGGCGCTTAATAGCTCACCGAAATTCATTGCGGTGCTTGCGGAGTTGGTGGAGCGGGAGTTGCGGAGCTTTGTGTGAGAATTATCTTAGCGAGAAACAATTTTAGCGCAAAGGTCACGAAGGTAAGCGAAGTAACGCAAAGGTCGTAAATACAACCATTCTACAAGACATCGAGGGGTTCTTCGCTTCTCTTCGGATATACAGAATCGCTCGCCTTAGCGTTCTTTGCGTCTTCTTTGCGAACTTTGCGTGAACCTCTAAGTGTATAGGAGGTAGATAGCAGCTGACTACACGACATCGAGGGATCCTTCGCTGGCGCTCAGGATTATCGTACGATCATGAACTTCGCCCGCACCGGCGCTGACGACTCTGTGCCTTCCAACGTCATGATGTACTCGTAGGACCCGGAGGCCAGGCCTGCGCAATTGAGTTCGAGGGTGTGCTGTCCGGCAGAGAGTGACTGGAAATATTTCTCGAGTACCGGTCTTCCCTGTTCGTCGAAGACGTTTGCCTTGATCGATGCTGTTGCCTCCAGACGTACCGGGACTTTCAGCGTGTAGCCTGTATTTTCTGTCAGCGGATTTGGGCGATGCTGAGCGATGGAGAAGATCGAACGGCCACTCAGGAAATTCTGCAGGATCGGCTCGCCGCACCGGACAAGCAACGTGAAGGTCGTGTCGCGCGTATTGGTTGCGAGGATACAATTCTTGTAGTAGATATCGTCCTGGTTCAGATGCATGCTTGCAAGCTTCACTTCCGTCGTCATCGTATCGGTGAGCGCCGTACTGAAAGCAAGCGTGATGATCGGTGTATTGCCGCGAAGTTCGATGCTTTGCTGCGGTGCCATTGCGACGTGGACGCGGCGGATCGCTCCGGTACGTTCTTCCTGCGTGACGACGGCTCCGTCGGGGCGGAGCGGCCAGTCGGAAATGAGCGTGAGTAAGTCGTCATCGTAGAAGAGGTCGAACGAAATTTCCTTGAGGTTCGGATCGAGCCAGTCGACGTTCGGCACAACATCAAAGAGGATCGTGTCGCCTACGAACCGTCCCTGTGCGCGCTCGACCAGCTGCATCGTCAGGTAGTTCTTGTCATTGGTGATGACATCGAACGGGATGAGATGCACCGAGTCTTCGTCAGTATTGAACTCAATGCGCAGTTCGGCGTCGAATACACCTGGCGCGTTCGGCACATAGGAAATTGAGATGGTATCGCGCTCGAAGCGTTGCAGGATGAAGGGCGTCTGGCGCTTGCGCGTAAAGACGTACTGCGGACTTCCGAGCACGATGATGTCTTTGACGGTCACCGGCGCACAGCCGGTGTTCATGATCTCGATGGATGTATCGCGCGAGACGCAGAGCGCCGTCGTGCCGAGGTCGACGTCGTTGTGACTTACAAATGCGAGCTTGGGTCCTGCGGTCACTCGCGAAGTAAAGTTGAACGTTGTATCGAAGATCGAGTAATCGCTGAGCTGATAGCGAAGCGTGAGCTGAGCTGTATGATCGCCGAGCAGCGCAGGGTATGCGGCGACGGTGAAGGTCACCCGGTCGTTTGCATAGGCAAAGATCAAGGGGAGCTGCTGATTTGCGCGGTACGTGATGGCCTGCGGATCGGAGGTTACAAAGTTTGCCGAAACAAGTGTCATGGTATCGCAGCCGGGATTAGCGACGGTGAACTCGATGGAGTCGCCCGTGCCGCACATCGTCTTATCGAGAAACTTGTGGCTATACGCGTCGCCGCTAAAGAGGACGCCGGATGATCCGGGAAGTCCGGCGCCGAAGATACCGGTCACGATAGAGATCGAATCGCCGGAAGCATTGAAGTATGCATTGAGTGTGGCGCTCGAGGTAACATTCTTTTTCGGCGTGTAATGGATATGGACGGCGAACGAGTCTTTCGGCGCGAGCATGACCGGCAGCGGATCGTGTGTCATCGTGAACTCGCCGGTGCCGAGCGTGATCGAATCGAGTTGCAGTGATTCGCAGGCCGATGTGCTATAGATGTAGATCGTCGTATCGAGTTGATAGCAGATCGCAAGGGATCCGACATCGAGCTGATCGACAGCCGCGATCGAACTGCCGCGGAAGACGCGACAGGAAATCGCAACGGTCGTATCGACGGTGAAGCCGTCTTTTTCGAGCTTCATGTCGAGCAGCGTTTGGTAATCGCCGGTCGATGGTGGCGTGAAGCGGACTAAGAGTTCTGCTGCATCATGCGAGAGAATGGTGATCGGGAAGGCAACAGGATTGCCGTCGCGATCGAAAACTTCCCACGGAGTACCGTTAATGGCAGCTCCAGTGAGAAACATTGCATCGCAGCCGGGATTGCCGATGGTCACAAGTTCTTCGCGGATCTCGCAGATCGATGCCGATTGCAGCTTGATACTGTCGGAGCTCAGCAGCGGTGTTGGTGCGTTGCCAAGCACTCTGGCCTGCACGACAAGCAACGTATCGAATGCCAACGTGCCGTCGAAG
>JANWLI010000007.1 GCA_025450975.1 Candidatus Kapaibacterium sp.
TCCTGCACCAGGCAAAAAAGAAGATCGGCGCCCGCAAGGCACCACTCAAAGATCTCATCACCGAAAAACAACGCGCCCTCTCGCGCATCATAGAATCGCGCAACAAAGAGATGGGCGAGTTGGCCGAGCAGGTGAGGTGAGCGTTTGCATCTTGTCGCGGAGCGACAATGTACTCACAGCCCGGGGCGAAGCGAAGCGTCGCCCCGGGACGCCGACCAAAAAAAAATGCAAGCCCTGAAAGGGCGATGTACGACTTATTTCTTCCAGGAAATACCCAAGTCTTTACAGATCTTCTTAGCAAGAAAATCATCGACTTCAGTATGACGTGGTATTGTAGAAGTTTGCTTCGTAACCGGATTGAGATAGACGGTGTGACGACCGCCTTCACGAAGGAGTTTGCAGCCTTGCTGCTCAAGTAAGCGGATCAGGTCCCGCCGTTTCACACTTCTATGTCGATAGATTCTCTAATGACAGGATCGCCGTTCAATTCCTGGCGATGAAGCTCGCGGTTCGATTCAATAATGAGACTAACCGCTTCTTTCAAGCTTTCGCGCGCTTCGTCAAGTGTATGTTCCTGCACGTTCGCACCGGCAAGCTCTTCGACATAGCCGATGTACCAATCGCCGCGTTGACGGAAAACTGCTGTCAGGGTTGTATGCATATCGTGTTCGAGAAATCTTCTTCGATCTCTTCCATATCCTGCTGGTACAGGGGGTCGTTTGAGGCACGGTCCAGGAGTGCAAGCTTCTCTTCGTAGGTCTTGCTGCCGTTTTTCGTATAAATATATACGTCGACCACTTCCCCTTTCTCAAGGTCGGGGACGCTGACCCGAAGAATATGGTCAGAAGGCACCGTTATGGTCTTATGCGACTGCAGCATATTGAATTAACTTTGTGAACAGCTGCTAAGTTCAGCCCCCTCTGCCCTCACCCCGACCCTCTCCCATAAAGGAGAGGCCTGGGGTATCAAAACTTGTCGCCTCTCCTTTACGGGAGAGGGAGTTTAAATTTATATATTTGCCACTATGCACACCCCATCCCCAAAACTTGAACGCATCCGGCTCTCTGGCACGGAGAAATTCACTTCACAGAAGAAAGAGCTGGAATTCTCGCCGCTGGATTTCTGGTGCTGGGCTGTCTCCGATATTGCGTCGAATGCTACGCGCGGCATCCTGGCGGAGTTCATCGTTGCCAAGGCGCTTGGTATCGACACGGTGATCCGCGACGAGTGGGACGATTACGATCTGCTCACAAAAGACGGCGTGAAGATCGAGGTGAAGTCGTCTGCGTTTATCCAGAGCTGGCCTCAGAAGAAGCCATCGGCGCCGATCTTTGATATTGCCAAACGCAAGCACTACACCGATCCCGAAACGGGCGAATACCGGAGGTTCGATGAGCCGCGCCGAGTCGCCGACATCTACATCTTCGCCCTCATGAAAGGCACCATCACCAAAACCAGCGATCCCCTTAATCTAGACAACTGGGAGTTCTACGTCGTCAAGACAAGCGTGATCGATGAGCGGTTTGGGGAGTTGCGGAAGGTGACGCTGGGGAAGGTGCGGGAGGTGAGTGAGGCGATTACGTTTGACAAGTTAATAAATATCACACTTAAGTATTAAATGTTGTTGAATCCATACGCATTGATAGAGTAACGTGTATTTTCGCTTGTCTTAATCAACAAAATAGGAGTCTTCATGAACATCATCCAAAAATCTTTCGTGTTAACATTAGTACTTAACATTGGGCTTGTGTGTGTAGGATATGCCCCAATGCCCGATCAGATGAGTTTTCGATCGCTAGTCTCACGCACCGGTCAGGCTGTCACCATGAACGTTATAACGATGAGTGGCGGCGTGGTAACCGTAACGACCCAGATCACCTCCCCGAATTCGTCCGATGCCGAGAACATCCAAGGTGTTGATTGCGAGCTCGACGAAACAACATTTACCTTTACACTTCCAGCCGATGGCCGCACCTGGTGGTGGATCCCCTACGACGCAGCCATTAGCCAGCCAACAAAAATATCTTACGGACTAGAAGCGAGTTATCAACAGGCGAATTGCTATTGCCAGGATTCGGTCTATGACTGTGAGCCGGCTGCTGTTCCGGGGATTAAATGCGAAGGGTGCGATTGGTGCCGCATTACCGGCAGGGATTTCTCAGGACCAGGCGTACTGATTGCGGCGACTCGCATCTACTATAATGGTACAGTTCATGAGTAAACGATCAGCATACACAGTCTCGAATCGCCCAAATCTAAGGACTTAGTCGCCCAATTTTACAAACCTTGTCCCTCTCCTTTACGGGAGAGGGAGTTTAAAATTCGCCCTCATGAAAGGCGACATCACCAAAACCAGTGACCCCCTCGATCTCGACAACTGGGAGTTCTACGTCGTCCCGACAAGCGTGATCGACGAGCGGTTTGGGGAGTTGCGGAAGGTGACGTTGAAAAATCTCCTCTTTAGTACTGCAAAGTCTTTTGATGAACTGCGAAGTACGCTCGCCTGACTTAATTACTGTTTTCTCATAACATACTTTGCTTCCTCAGCCTGCCAGGTCCCGCCAAAGCCAAACCAACCATATCGTTCACTGATCGTCCCATACATATACTGCTTACCCGTATTATCAATGAGCCATTTTCCTTCGAGATCGAATGTATAGTTTTCTTTTGGAATCGTCACAGTGAGAATTACTTCACCTGATCTACTTATCTTGCCCTTTAAAGAGCCATTGTGATAAATAATTGGCAGCTGATTGCCATCAACGATCTGCACTGTACCCTTCAACGCAGTTGGCTTTCCAACGAAATACATAAAGATGGTAACTGGCTCTCTGATCAAATCATAATACGATATATGCCAGGCATCGACATTAAATTGGTTTATGTTAATCTTTGCTAAGGCTACTTCGGCAACAGTTGTTTCTACTTTTGAAGACCTCCGCAATGCACTATTAGAAAAGTGAAAAAAATAGGGCCAGGCAATTAGCAAATACAGGACGTACATTACTGTGTTTTGAATGGAAAACGGATATTAACGTAAAACTTTCAGGATCAGAGAAGTTCACTCCGCAGAAATGGAACTGCACCATCGCCAAAAACCAGCGACCCCCTCGACCTCGACAACTGGGAGTTCTACGTCGTCCCGACAAGCGTGATCGACGAGCGGTTTGGGGAGTTGCGGAAGGTGACGTTGAAGAATCTCGTTCTCATAAGTACGGCGAAGTCGTTTGACGAGCTACGAAGAGCTTGCGCCTGACTTTTTATGCGGCCTTTGTAGTGAAATTGCATTCGTCTTTCTGATTCTATCAATGGCAACTTGAACACCTTTTTTTGACGAGTTCGACCTTTTAGGATCTTGCAACTTCTTCCATAACTTCTTAGTGGCACTAATGCCCCGCTTCCGAGCCATACATCCAGTAATCTCTGCTGAGCCATGCTTCAAATAAGTCTTCGCTCTGGAAATTTTAAAACCAGATTTAGCCAACACATTAATAGCATAGTCAATGTGAGCTTGGGCGACTTTATGCTTCGCTGATATTGTAATGTCGTCAATATATCTGGTATAAACAAGCTTATTACGATTGCAATACTCTATCAACTCCTTGTCTACTTCCCACATCACAATATTAGATATAATAGAGCTTGTTGGCGCACCTTGGGGGAGTTTATTTTCGTAGGTGGTCAGCTTGGTAATCAAACTAGCTACATGCGCTGGGTACCGTAGTTTTCTCAATGCCTTAAAGACCTTGTCGCATGTAATCCCCGGGAAAAAGTCTTTTAGATCAGTACAAAAAAAACTATTGTTTCCAACGTGCGCCAAGGCATTGGAAATATAATCCTTACCTTTAATACTTCCATGAACAGACTCAGGGAATTTGACTTTCTGGAAGTGTGCATTGAGGCAACCTTGAATAAATTTTATTCTTCCCTTGCTAGGGGTTAAGGTACGGAATAATAGTTTGCCCTGACTATCACGTCGCTGAGTCCCATCCTCGCCAAATTTCTCTTCTTTCTTGGTACGATAATACTTAGAAAGATTTTTAAATATATAATTTAACGTCTCTTGATCGACATTGCATACACTGCGCAGCTCACTCATTCGCGCAATTGGTCTATAGGTGTATGGGTTTTGCATATCGACTACTACGACAATATATCCAAGAGACTACGCGCAATGCTATATGCAAGTTTTGCTTGAGCCTTATTCTTCTTACTCAAGTCAGCGGGTTCAATTGACAGCAGAAATAATATAGGAATTGAGATGTCCAAGGTGTCAGCAATTGATTGTAGAAGGTCAAGCGAAGGCTGCTTTTTTTCGCCCTCTACAAGTGATAGATACGATTGTGAGATACTGAGGCGTGTTGCGAGATCCCCTTGGGAAATGCCTCTTTTTTTTCTGACTTCTTTAATAGCCCTCCCGATCTTCATAAGTAATAAAAAGTAGCTTTGTGAGGGGGATAATTATAACAGGTCACTAACATACTCGAATATGTCTTTATCGAGGATTATAGGTAATAATCTCGTGATTGCTTCTAGCAATCTTGTGCGATCTCGAGGTGAAATTTCTGCCTCGTCGCTATCTAAGATATCCTGAAGCGTCGACTTGACTTTCTTCAGAATTCTTCTCGTTGTGACTGGAAGTAAAGCGTTACTCTTTGCAAGTTCGCTTTCAATTAGCTTAATCAGGGTTCGAATTCTAGTACTTTTCATGTAAATGAAGAGTTAGTGAAAAACAGCCAGTATGACTGCCTGCTTGTTCAATCAATGCTGTCGTCACCTGCTTTACTTCTTATCCCCCTCTATGCTACCCCCGTACAACCTGCTAAGATCATAGGGGTTCAGGACCTTATATAGCTTAGCCATATAATTCTACGTGCGGTCCCAGAGGGTGACTCATTTCTGAGTCACAAGGAAAAGTAACAGATACTGCACTCCTCCCTTCAGTTATCGACAACAAAAACACCTGATACTTCAAAGAGCTATAATAAACAACTGATGTTTTTATCTATTAGTTCAAAAATAATCTAAAAACTTTATCTTATAGATAAAAAGAGCGCGGTTTTACCCGCGCTCTTCATGCTTTGTACTTAACCACAACTACGAGCAGCCGCTCGTTGTACCACAATCTTCGCAGACGGTGCAGGCGCCATTTCTCTTGACTCGCATCGAGCCGCAGGCGGGGCATTGTTCGCCGGTGTAGCCTTTGCTCTTTGCTTCGGCGTACGATGCGGCGCGCGTTGCGCCTTTTGTCTCGGCCGTGCCCATCGTGACAGGCTCGTTCTCTTTTGCCGATCCCGACGTCATGCGCTCGCGCTTGAGGCGCTCGACGACTGCATCTTCGGTCGGCTTCGCCACCGATACCGGCTTCTTCGCGCCGTTGCCGTTGCCGTTCTTCGGCTCGTCGACAGCGCGGACGTGCACAAAATCCTTGCGGCCGAGATACTCCGAGCCAAGCGCGCGGAACACATAGTCGAGGATCGACGTCGCGTTCTTGATCTCTTCGTGTCCCTGAACGGCGCCGGCGGGTTCGAACCGTGTGAAGGTAAACGTATCGACAAGTTCTTCGAGCGGCACACCATACTGCAGCGCCTTCGAGGTCAGCACGGCGAAGCAGTTCAAGAGACCCTTGAACGATGCGCCCTCTTTATACATATCGATAAAGATCTCGCCGAGTGCGCCGTCGTCGTACTCGCCGGTACGGAGGTACACTTTGTGTCCGCCGACGACTGCTTCGCGGAGCCAGCCGCGACGGCGTGACGGAAGCTTGTGACGCTGCGGCTCCCATGCGCCGACTTCTTCGCCCTGCTGCGAGATGATCTGATGCATCTGCGCTGCGCCGACGGTTTCCTGCGCTTCGTCGTGAATATCTTCGAAGAGCACCTGCTCTGCGAGGTCGCCGTATTCACTCGTCGCATTGAGCGGCTGCGAAAGCTTCGAGCCGTCACGATAGAGCGCGTTGGCCTTGAGCATCAGCTTCCACGACTGCATGTAGGCGTTGTTGATGTCCTCGATCGTCGCGTCGTTAGGCATGTTGATCGTCTTCGAGATCGCGCCGCTGATAAACGGCTGCGCAGCAGCCATCATGCGGATATGCGCTTCGTACGGAATGTAGCGTTCGCCGTACTTGCCGCACTTGTTGGCGCAATCGAAGACCGGAAGGTGCTCCTCCTTTAAGTGAGGAGCACCTTCGATGGTCATCGTACCACAGATGAAGTCGTTAGCATTAGAAATTTCTTCGCCGGTAAAGCCGAGCGCCGAGAGCATATCGAACATCGGATCCGAAAGCTGCGCATCGGTGAAGCCGAGCTTCTTGCAGAAATCTTCGCCGAGCGTCCACTTATTGAACGCGAAGCGGAGATCGAACACATTGTCGCAAAGTTTTTCGACTTCGTCGATCTTCTCGTCGGAAAATCCTTTTTGCTTGAGCGTCTGCTTGTTGATGCCCGGGCAGTTAAAGAGTGTACCGTAGCCTTTGCAGTACTTCTCGATCTCTTCGATCTGCTTGTCGTTGTAGCCGAGGCGCGCAAGCGCTTTCGGTACGGACTGATTGACGATCTTGAAGTATCCGCCGCCGGCGAGCTTCTTGAACTTCACGATGGCGAAGTCGGGCTCGATGCCGGTGGTGTCGCAATCCATGACGAGGCCGATCGTGCCCGTCGGTGCGATAACGGTAACCTGTGCGTTGCGGAACCCGTGCTTCTCGCCCATGTCGTAGGCGCGGTCCCAACATTCGCGCGATGCTTCGAGCAGATCTGCCGGGCAGATCTCGGCGTTGATGCCGACAGGCTTAATGGTCAGCTCTTCGTAGCGCTCTGGGGCTGCGTCGTAGGCTGCGAGTTTGTGATTGCGAATGACGCGAAGCATTGCGTCGCGGTTCTGATGGTATCGGGGGAACGGGCCGAGGTCGCGCGCCATCTCTGCAGATGCTGCGTAGCTCTCGCCACATAAGATCGCTGTGAGCGCGCCGCTGATGGCAAGCGCATCCGCTGAATCGTACGGAATGCCGAGCACCATGAGCACGGTGCCGAGATTCGCATAGCCGAGGCCGAGCGTGCGGTAGTCGTATGAGCGGCGGGCGATCTCCTTCGACGGGAATTGCGCCATAAGCACGGAGATCTCAAGCGTGATCGTCCAGATGCGGATCGCATGCTTGTAATCGTCGATGCGGAACGTGCCGGTTGCTTCGTCGAGGAAATGTGCGAGATTCAGCGATGCGAGGTTGCATGCCGTATCGTCGAGGAACATGTACTCCGAGCACGGATTCGATGCGTTGATGCGGCCATCGGCGGGGCAGGTATGCCACTCGTTGATCGTCGTATCGAACTGCATGCCGGGATCGGCGCTCATCCACGCGCTGAGGTTGATCTTATTCCACAGCTCGCGCGCCTTAACTTTCTTCGCGACTTTCTTCGAGGTGCGCCACGTGAGATTCCAGTCGGCATCGTCGAGCACGGCGTCCATGTACTCGTTGGAGACGCGGACAGTGTTGTTCGAGTTCTGGCCGCTGACGGTCTGGTATGCTTCTCCTTCGTAGTGGGTGTCGAAAGTTTTGAAGTCGATATTTGTGTAGCCCATCTTCACCATCTGCAGGCAGCGGAGGATGTAGTTCATCGGCACGCCGCGTGCGAGGGCTTTCTTGATGGCGATATCGAGATCGTGATTCTCTTTGCGATCGGTGCCGCCATCGGCTGCGATCTTCATGATCATGTTCAGGAAGAGATCGCAGATCTTCGAGCCGGCAACGAGTGCTGCGACTTTCTGCTCTTCGTCGGCTTTCCAGGTGATGAAGTGCTCGACATCCGGATGATCGATATCGAGAACGACCATCTTTGCTGCGCGACGGGTCGTGCCGCCGGATTTGACTGCTGCCGCTGCGGTGTCAAATATCTTGAGGAATGACATGAGTCCGCTCGAGGCGCCGCCGCCGGAAAGCTTTTCGCCGACACCGCGCAGATGCGAGAAGTTCGACCCCGTGCCGGAGCCATACTTGAAAATGCGGGCTTCGCGTGTGGCCAAGTCGAAGATACCGCCCTGGTTAACAAGATCGTCACGGACCGACTGAATGAAGCAGGCATGGGGTTGCGGATGGGTATAAGCATCCGTCGAATTCGTCATCTCACCCGTCTTCGGATCGACGTAGTGATGTCCCTGTGCGGGACCGGTAATATTATAAGCCCAGGCTAACCCTGTGTTGAACCACTGCGGCGAGTTCGGCGCGGCCATCTGCTTTAAGAGCATATAGACCATCTCGTCGTAGTAGGACTCGGCATCGGCTTTTGTCGCAAAGTAGCCATGCTCTTCGCCCCAGGCGCGCCAGCAACCGGCTAAGCGGTGCGCAACCTGCTTTATCGAACGCTCCGGACCGAGCACGGGCTTGCCCGTCTCGTCGA
>JANWLI010000008.1 GCA_025450975.1 Candidatus Kapaibacterium sp.
ACAAATCAGGCGAATGTTCATTGTCCTGCAAAACTACACACAAATCGCCATTTTTTTCGTCCGCACAAATCTGGGTGAATCCCTGTTGTTTTTCGATTCCCCTGTCTTATTAATATCTGATGACAGACGAAACTCTCCAACAGCAGGCCGGTAACGAAGCCGGATCGGATCCAGGTTCAGACAATGCGCAGTCCCAGAGCGGATACCGCGACGTTATCGCCGAACGCCTGGCCCAACGCCGCAGCTCGCAGCCACAACAGCCTGCCGAACAACTCGACCTTGAACCCGAATTGCGCCCACAGGCGCCGATCCGCAATATGCCCCCTGTTCCCGGCTTCGAGCCGCCTCAGGAAGAGCTGAAGCCGGAGATCGAACTGTTAACCGAATCGATGGAGATCGGCGAAGCACTGCCGGTCAGCGCGACACCGGCCACCGGTCAGGAACAACCGATGTCGAACCGTCGCGAGCGCGAACAACGTCGCCGCGAAGAGCAGCGCCTGCGTCGCGAAGAACGTCGAGGCGGGCGACCACAGCAGCCAGAAGGCGAAGCGACGGCCGAGCCACGTCCAGAAGAGCAACCCGAACAGGCACCTCTTCTTGAACGCAGTGAGCGTCCCGAGCGGACGGAGCGCCCGGAACGTGCAGATCGCCCCGAACGCGCAGCGCGCCCCGAGCGGAGTGAGCGTCCCGAACGCGCAGAGCGCCCCGAGCGTAGTGAACGTCCCGAACGCGTAGCACGCCCGGAGCGCAGTGAACGTCCTGAACGGACGGAGCGCCCGGAGAGAAGCGAACGTCCCGAACGCCGCGATGGCGGCAGGCCGGAAAAGCCGCGCCAGGATCAGCGTCCGCCACAACAGCAGCAACGCGACTCGAAACCGCAGCAAGGCGGATCACCTCTGCAACGTGCAAAAGCGCTTGCTTCGAAGCTTGGCGTCTCCGTTGTCATTCCATTGTATAACGAGCAGGATTCGCTTCGCGAACTCCATGCAGCATTGAAAGAAGAACTCTTCCGTCTCTGCGAAAAGAAGTACGAGATCATCTTTATTAACGACGGCTCGACCGATCGTTCGACAGATATCCTGCGCGATATCGTTGCGGGTACGTCGCGCGTTACGACGATGCACTTCCGCCGCAACATGGGCAAGTCGCCGGCACTCGCCGTTGGCTTCCGTGAGGCCAAGTATGGTATCGTCATCACGATGGACGCCGACCTGCAGGACGACCCGAAAGAGCTTGTTAACCTGATCGCGAAGCTTGACGAAGGCTATGACCTTGTCACCGGCTGGAAGAAGAAACGCAACGATCCGATGTCGAAGACGGCACCGTCGAAGCTCTTCAACCGCGTCACCAGTTTCTTCGCAGGTATTAAGCTGCACGATTTTAACTGCGGCCTCAAAGCATATCGCAAAGAAGTTACCGATTCGCTTGACGTCTACGGCGAGCTGCATCGTTACCTTCCCGCGCTTGCGTATTGGAAGGGCTTCAAAATTGCCGAGATCCCTGTCGTGCATCATCCGCGACGCTTCGGCAAATCGAAGTTCGGCACAAGCCGCTTCTTCAAAGGATTTCTCGATCTGCTTTCTATTGTCTTTACTAATCGCTACGGCAAACGTCCCTTGCACCTTTTCGGCACCGTCGGTACGCTGATCGCCCTTATAGGCGTTGTCATCAACGTCTACGTCACCATCGAGTGGTTTCAGGGTATCGCGCTTTCGAACCGGCCGATCCTGCTGCTTGGCATCTTGCTCATCCTCGTCGGTGTGCAACTTGTCTCGCTCGGATTGCTTGGCGAGATGATCGTCAAGAATAGCGGCAAGACGCTTGAAGTTGGCGCCATTCGCGATAAGCGTGCTCGCAGCGACAGGCCCGACCGTCCCGACAGGTCGAATCGTCCGGAGCGTTCAGACCGTCCCGATCGCGGACGTCGTAGAGAAAAACCTGCTGCCTGATGTCCGTGTACCCGATGATCATTCATACGGATTGCAGGCATTTCCGTGGGGATATTCCCTGCTGGCCGAATAAAGAGTACGGCGTCCATTGCGATGGATGCGAGTACTACGATCCTGTTGCCGAGAATATTCTCATTATCAAGCTTGGCGCTGCAGGCGATGTCCTGCGCACGACGCCACTCCTGCATAAGCTCAAGGTCGATCATCCGAAGGCACGCATTTGGTGGCTGACGCAGTCGCCGGAACTGGTGCCAAAGACGCACGTCGATCGCATCCTGAAGTGGACGCCGGAAAACATCGAAACACTCGGCGCGCTTTCCTTCTCGCGTCTGATCAATCTCGACAAAGATCATTTTGCCTGCGCACTTGCTAGCCGTATCAACGCAAAGAAAAAGCAGGGCTACCTGCTTTCCGATCTTGGCGTTACGAAGCCTGCAGATGATGCTGCGAACTTCAAGTACCTCACCGGCATCTTCGACGATATCAGCAAGGCGAACACACGTTCGTACATGGACGAGATGTTCGAGATCTGTGGCTATGAGTTTACCGGCGAGAAGTATATTCTCAATACTCCGGAGAGAAATCCGTTTGCCGGACTTGACACCACAAAGCCGATCGTCGGCATGAATACGGGAGCCGGTATTCGGTGGACGTCGCGCCTGTGGTCGCCATCAAGCTGGGCAGAACTTGCAAAGCAAGTCAATGCTGCAGGATATAATGTTGTGCTGCTTGGCGGACCGGATGAAGACGAACGCAACCGGGAGATCGAAAAACTTTCCGAAGGTGCGGCGACGTATCTCGGACACTTTCCGCTGACGACGTTCATTGGTCTGGTCGAGAGGTGCTCAGTACTTATTAGCGGCGTGACGATGGCATTTCATATTGGCCTGGCGCTGGAGAAGCGCATCGTCCTCATCAACAACATTTTCAACAAGCACTAATTCGGCGACCTCTACGGCCTCGGCGAGATCGTCGAGCCAGACAAAGAAGGCATCTGCTACTTCCGCGGAACCTGCATTAACAAAGAGTATTTCTGCCTCGAGCATCTGCCGGTGGAGAAGGTCTTCGGCGCCGTGAAGCGGCAGATGCGGTAGTAACCCATGATTTAAAAACATAAAAGGGGCTGCTTGTTGCACGCAGCCCCTGCCATGTTATTGTTTGTTTCGTGACCCCTTACCACAGATGCCCGTAGTAGTGGGCATAGTGAGAGAAAAATTTGCCTTTAATGCCTTAGGAACTGATGAAAAATTACTACCTAAAGGCCGGATAGCTATTACACAATCTGTCGAAAACCTTGCAAATTTTGTCGAAGGCTCGTTTCCAAGCTCCAGAGCGTGTGGGCGGGAGGTTTAATAGCCTGCTCTTAGGAGTTCTTCGGTGAGGGTCTTCAGGTAGGTTGGCTGGACGGAGCCGTAGAACTTGCCGGCCGGAATGAGGACGAGTTCGCCGAAGCTTGTCGGATCGTCGGCGCGGAAGTCGCTCGTTGCCTGCTGTGTCAGTTCGTCTGGGTGAGCCGGATTATCAACGTCTTGCACGATTGCCGTGAATCCCATGCGCGGAAAATCGTCCTTCGTGGTTGTGACGATCGCCTGCTGCTTCGACTCGTCGAACATGCCTTCGGTTGCACGCTCTTCGTATGCGCCGATCGGATTGGTCTCGAAACCGAAGAACATGAACGGTATGCGCGCCTTCAGCGTGTAGCCGATCACTTTGCCGCCAGATGTATCATAGCTGACGAGGCCGCGGATCTGCTTCGATGCTTCCTGCTGCTCGTCGGTCAGCACAGCAGCCGACGATGCCGTGATGCGCGGATTCTTCGACATGACATCCGGCAGTGCAAAGGTGATATTGTGAATGCTTGAGTCGGTCTTCGTGCGGTAGTTCGGGACTGCGCCGCGCGTCGAGCGCACGACGTAGCGGTTCGAGCCGGTCCAGGCATCGAACCAGAGCGAGACGCGGTCGTTGGCTTCCATCTTCTGGTTGCCGCCCCAGACCTGATCGTCGCGGACCGTCAGCGAGATGTACATGAACTCATCGTCGTATGCAGCAAGTCCCTGATCGATCGAGACATCATCATGACTTGCGCGGTGGATCGCTCCCTTGATGATAAACTTCGACGTTGTATCGTACATATCGCGCCCGTAGCCGGGATAGATATTGCGCATCCTGCTGTAGGCGGGAAACGTGTAGAACTTCGAAGCGAGGATCTGCTGGCTGTTCTTAAAATCGAAATACTTCTCCGTCGTGTACAGTGACTCGTAGCTCTGGTAGTACTCGTGGCCGATGGCTTTCTGTTTCGTGCCGTTGGCAAAATCTGCGGCCTGCGTATTGAGCTTCTCGATCTGGATGACGTCGCCGGCGTAGATCGTAAATCCTTCCTGCGACCAGTGCTGATCGCTCGACTTGTTGACGATAGTCGCAACATAGCCATCGACGGCAAGGCCAACTTCGATCGGCGTTGCGATATACGGATACTTCTTTGAGAACATGCGCACGAAGCGATTGCCCTCGTTGACGAGCAGGTAGACGGTCACTTCCCTGTTTGCCGGGACTGCAAGATCGAAGAGCGAGATGGCGAGGTCAAGCTTGCCGTCGCTGGAGAAGTCGCCGGTGGCCAGGCCCCAGACGCGCTGGTCGTCGTAGCGGATCGTGATGGCATCGCGCAGCGAGTTAAAGAGCTGCGGGCTGAACGTTGTCGAGAGCCGCTCTTTGAGGCTGTCGATCGTCATACCCTGACCAAACGAGCAAACAGAAAACGCAGTGAGGAATACTGTAGTAAGTATGAGAGATCTCATCAATTGTCTCTACGTCTTTTTATCGTACAACATTTACCGCACGTACCGACCGCTCGCCACGTGCATTTACGACTTCAAGGGAATACATACCTGAGGCGATACCCTTCGGCAGATCGATGCGCAACGAGCCATTCGTGCCACTTAGGTACGAACTGCCGCTTGCCACCGCCTTGCCGGTAACACTCTCGATAAGGGTATAACGTATTTGGCCTAGAATTTGATCGCCGGATACGATCTCTGCAGTGAGCGTCGTGCCGCTTGAGAGATAAAGGGGGTTGGGGCGCAACATATCGATCGAGAACGAAGCATCGTTGCCATTATCGGCAACGCTACTTGTGATCCGGTCTGCAACGAGGTCGCGTATATCAAGTGCCCAGACCCCGCGGGCATGGGTGCCGGCAACAAGCCAGTTCTTATACATTGTGACGTGCTCGACAACGGAGATCGGCAAACCGGTCCCAAGCTTGAGCCAGTTCTTGCCGCCATTTGTTGTCGTAAAGACACCGATGTCGGTTGCGGCAATGAGACACTGGTTCTTTCGTAGCGAATCTCCCTGCTCAGCATGTGTATTAATAAGAAGACTATTGACCGGGATCTGAGGAAGATCGCCGCTAATATTCACCCAGTTCGTGTCATTCGAAGTTTTGAAGACATGCCCTTGCGCATCGGCTGCAGAACGTGAGCAGAATGCGACGAGCGAATCACTACGATCAGGTATGATCGTACTGATATATGATCCGGGTACACCCTGCGTTATTTTTTTCCACGACGCCATCGAATCGGGATGGAGCGATGTGTTGACGCGCGTACGATGGATACTTGTCCCGCTATTCATGACGCCCCCGGTCCAGATCATTTTTCTGCCGTTCGCATCAGGGACACCAAGGGCAATACAATCAATGTATCCTGTATACCAGCGGTCCAACATATTGTTCGTCCCTCCGAGTTGAGGCGACCACTTTACCCACGTGGTATTGTCAGGATTTTGCCAGTCGATCTTCGCCTTGTAGAGAAAGAGTCTTCCGGTATAGAGCTCGTCGGGTTTTGATTCATCGAGCAGTACATCAGCGATAAATTCAACAGGCTCCGTAGTATCGGTCAGTGCTTGCGGGCCATGTGTGAGAATCCGCGAGATCTGATACCAACGATCGGGATTTGTCGAGCCTTCATCGGTCTGCAAGTTCGGGCGCAGCGAATCGAAGGTGTTCCGAACAAGCACTTTCCCAAGCTGGATGGACGTGACGAGTTTTTCCTTATCGATCGGATGTGCTTGCGCAAATCCTCCGTCGCCGCGATTGACCCAGCGCCAGTCCGGATCGTCGGTAAGTCCGCGGGTCATCGAGCCATTATCCTGCGTACCGCCGATGAGCTTAAGCGAATCGAGAGGCACGTTCTCGCCAAGGTGTGCCATGCCGGCTTCCCACGGTTCGAGATGATAGAACATCGTGATCGGCAGGCCTTTGAGCTGTCTCCAGCTCTGGCCGAAGTTCGTGGTGTGAAATACGCCGCCATCGGAGCCGACGAAGAGATCGTTGCCGCTTGCCGTCGGCATCACGGCCATACAGTGCTGGTCGCTGTGCTGCGTACGGTCGTTGGTAAAGTACGCCGGGTAGGCGTTCGTGATGTTCGACCACGTCGTACCTGCATCGGTCGAGCGAATGACGTCGATACCACCGACATAGATCTCGTTCGGGCGCTTCGGATTGAAGCCCATGTAGTTGTTATACGATCCCTGACGATAGAAGAGGTCGACACTGTCGACATTGTTGCCTTTATACGGGATACGGAATGTAGAGTCCAGACACTTTACCCATGCATCTGCTTCCGGGTCGGTTGTCTTGAAAACGCCGTACAGATTGTCGTCGGTAGGGTACTTCGTGATGATATTCGTATCGGACTTTGTCACGACTGAATAGAGCGTTGCCACACCTTCGGTCGGTGTCCAGATCAGCGATGTACGTCCGAGGCGGTTATCACGATTAGAATTTGGATAGGTCGTCTTCGTAGAATCGATGCGCCGCCATGAGTCTCCGCCATCGGTTGTACGCCACAGACCGGTATGTGATTTCACCGGCCTGAGCCGTTTATCCCAGGTTGCAGCAACGATATCCTTGCTGTTATAGGGATTCATGACCATTTCGATGACCGGCACAGGGGTTGACGTCCTGTTCGGACCTGCTCGTACAAGCAACACTTGCTTCCAGGTCGCACCGAAATCCAGAGAGCGGAATACGCCTCTGTTCGAATCTGCAGTCGTAGTAGGACCAGGTGCAGCAACATAAATAATATTACGATCGGCCGGATCGACGATCACGTTGCCGATGTGACGGGTTTTCTCTAATCCTAACCGTGTCCACGAATCGCCGCCATCAGTCGAACGCCACAGTCCATTCCCGGGATAGGAGTCTGCGCTGCCATTGACTTCGCCGAGGCCGAGGTAGATCGTATTGGGATCGTGCGGATCGAGGGCTACGATACCGACGGGTAATGTTGCGAACGTATCGGTAAGCGAGCGCCAGCTATTGCCCATGTCGGTGGTCTTCCAAAGTCCGCCTGCAGCTGCGCCGACGTAGAAGATGTTCGAATCGGTCGGATGCATTGCGATCGAAGTGACCCTGCCGCCAATGCCAAACGGCCCGAGACTTTGCCAGACCATGTCGGCAGCAGGAGTTTGTTTACTGCGACGACGATAGGTTTGAAGTTTGCGCGAATCTTCGATGGCCTTATCGTAGACTTCCGGATCAATTTCTTTATTTGGGAATGCGCGTTTTAAATACCAGTCATAGTTGCGCTCTTCACCGCCGGATCCCGGCGGCGGATAATGCCGCTCAATGACAGGCTCGATCGTATCGGCGGGCTGCGCCGTTACTTTCTTCTTTGCCTTCTTCTTCTTAACTTGCTTGGTAGTACCGGCTTTTCGCGAATTTTTAGGTGTGACGTCGCCTATTGCTTCACCAGCGATAAGCAATGCCAGAAACAGGACAAGGGTAGAGCGCATCAATAATGTGTTTTGCTTATACAGAATATCGGTAAACCGATAAGAATTCCCCTTTTGGATCACCCCTTAAAGAACTTCAGGACGTCCATGCCTGCAACGATCTTCTTTGTAAGTAATTCGGGGAGTTTCGGCTTCATCAGGTCTTCTTTTTTCAACTCGTATCCGAAGCCAAAACTTTTCATTTTTAGCAGGTCGATCGCCGGATGATCCTCGTCATATCCTTTGGGAGGACGTGTTAACGACGGTCCTTCGAGGCCTTTTGGGAATTCCTTCAGAAATTGCTTGTCAGCGAGGAGTTTGCGGAGCTTCGTATGATCTTTGGCGATGTGCTCGCGGATCTTCTTGAGGTACGGTGAACTCGGCTCGTGCGCGCCACCGCCGATAAAGATGCTCATCCCTGATCCCGCGGCAGGCTCCATACCAAGATACATGCCGGTCCACTCGTCGACTCCCAGGTCCCTTAGTGGAAAGACGATGCCGATATGCGTTTTATACGGCGACTTATCGGCCGAGAAACGAATATCGCGGTTGATACGGAAGAGCGATTTCTTTTGATCCGATACGAGTGGGAGCTTATGATCATCGATATGCTCAGCCATTGCATCGACCAGACGCTTGCTTGGCTCGCGAAGATACTTTTCATACTCAGCGCGATGGGCTTCGAACCACTCTTTGTTATTATTCTTCTTCAGCCCGTGCAAAAACTTGAACGTGTGTTCGGTAAACCCTTCAAATGGTGGCGCCGGCGGCGGAATATCAAGGGCAATTGACTGCTTCTTCATTGGACGCGTTTGAAAATATGAATTCTTCCGATGGAGTCGACCGGCTCATAGTGTAAGCCGTGTTTGTTTGCCGAACCGATGATGACATCGGCAAATTCCTTCCAATCGGCGATATAGTCAAACTGTTCGCGCGCAACATAGGCTCCGATGTCGCCATTCATTTTTGCCTGAAGCGCTTCGAAATTCACCTTCCCATCAAGGTTTGTCACATTCGGAGAAATGAAACTGGTCGTACCTGACTGATCCATGCCAATTTTCGCAGGACTTACGGTCTTTGCCCAAAGGCCCGTCCAGTAAAAATCGTTTTCCGGCGGGCGGATAAATGTATAGCCAAGCCGCGCAAAGCTGAATACCCAGGCAACAAACAGAAATGCATAAAACAGACGCCGTGATGATTTGCTTTCTTTTAGTTGCTCATAGATATGAGGGATAGCCACAGCGCCGAGAATAATGCCGAATAACCTGATCGGCTGGAAGTAGCGCGTAATAAA
>JANWLI010000009.1 GCA_025450975.1 Candidatus Kapaibacterium sp.
CGAACTTGTCAAGCCGCTCTGCGAAAATCTCACAAACCTTCCGGTCATCTTCTTTGCCGATGGCTCAACGCTCGTCGCGCCGACGAATCGTGAGCTCGCGGAAAAAGTCGGTATCCAGACGAAAGCGCAGCGTCCATTCTATGATGTGATCGTTGTTGGCTCCGGTCCGGCAGGGCTTGCGAATGCTGTCTATGCAGCATCGGAAGGATTGAAGGTGCTCGTCCTCGAACGCAGCGCACCCGGGGGACAGGCAGGCACAAGCTCGCGTATCGAAAACTACCTCGGCTTTCCTGCAGGTGTTACCGGCGCCGATCTTGCGCAGCGTGCAGTGACCCAGGCCAAACGCTTCGGTGCAGAGATCCTCACGGCGCAGGAGGCAGTGTCGTTCCGGCGCGATGATCCGTATCGAATCATCACCCTAGCCGATGGGACGGAGATTTCAGCGTATGCAGTCGTCCTCGCAACGGGCATGGCGGTGAAAAAACTCGAAGTCGAAGGCATCGAGCCGCTGCAGGGAATTGGCGTCTACTATGGCGCCGCAATGTCCGAAGCAGCAACCTATCGCGGGAAAGATATCTGCATTATTGGCGGAGGAAACTCCGCCGGACAGGCAGCGATGTTCTTCACGCGTTATGCGAAGAGCGTGACGATCATCATTCGCGCTGCATCGCTTACAAGTTCGATGTCAAAGTATCTCACCGACCGCATCGAAGTCTCGCCGACGATAAAAGTGATTCCGAATGTTGAAGTGTCGTCAGTCGGCGGCGAAGGAAAACTTGAACGTGTGACGATCCGCAACGCGCAGACAGGCGAGACGACGGACCTTCCAATGTCAGCCATGTTCATTTTCATCGGCGCGGCGCCGCATGCAGAGATGGTCGAGGGCTTCGTCGAGCGCGACGATAAGGGATTTATCCTCACAGGCCCGGATCTACCGCGAGTCGGCAACAAGCCGAAGGGCTGGCAACTTGAGCGTGATCCGTTTCTCTTCGAGACGAACGTGCCCGGCGTCTTCGCAGTCGGCGATGTTCGTAGCGGCGCCAACCGCCGCGTCGCAGCTGCCGTCGGCGAAGGCTCAGCAGGTATTCACATGGTGCACCGGTATTTGCAGACGGTCTAGCTATAGTCCGCTCAGGGTTTCGATTAGGTCGGGCGGGTAGACCCGCACCTTACGTTCTGCAATTTCCGCCAGCGACGCCCAGGTTAGCTTGATCGTATTCCCGTCACAGTCGAGGCCGGCAGCGAATGGTTGATGATATGCATCGGGGTTTTTGAACTCAGCAAGGTAGGTAAAGAGGATCTCGTGCTCGTGTTTAGCATTATACCGGAAGATGTTTTCCATGACGCCGAGTAACTGCAGATTTATGACTTCCTGCCCCGTCTCTTCCAATGCTTCCCGGGCTGCAGCTTCAATGGAGCGCTCCCCAAACTCGATCCCGCCACCGACGGGGATGTAGAAGGTCTCCTGTCGCTCGCGTTCGAAGCAAACGGTAAACAGAAATTTGTCGTCTTTGCGAATAATAACGATGGCTTTTCCGCGTATGGGCATAACTACAGATTAGAATCCAATATACATCGCACTTGCATGCGGCGGGATGAAAAGTTTTGCGGAAGTGATTCTGAGCACTGGGTATTTTGGAGTGCGCTGAGGTAATTGAGATGAAGTTTTATTCGATTTACCGGCGGGAACGATGGCATTAGGATAGTAATCCAAGTCAATGATTAGCGTGTCACTCATCCAGGTCTGAGAAACAGGCCCACTTACAATATTTTTTCCTTCGCGGATTTCCTTTTGAACCTCGATTTCGAATCGTACCGAATCCGAAAGTGTGGTGTCATAGGAAATCGAAGGAATAGTTAAAACATGTACAATTTCTTTACTTATAAATAAGAATTTCACGGAGTCGCTTTCCAAAAAAATGTTGAATGTATCCTGGTATGACTTCCATTCGTAATTCGAGTCGGTGCCGGTGGATTCGCAACCTAAACTATAAAGGCTAAACGCAAGCATTACCGGGAGCAGAAGAGCGGTTCTCATATTGCTATATTAACTCATAAAGGATAAGCAAGTTACACAACTTATTGCTCGTTTCTCCCGTTTTCCTTTGTATGAATCAAGATATGATGAAAGCACTTGGACAAGTGCAGAAGATGCAGGAAGAGGTTGCGAAGGTTCAGGCAGAACTTGGCAATCTGACCGCTTCGGCTGAGGCGGGCGGCGGCATGGTCAAAGTGACCGCTAATGGCAAGCAGGAGATCACGTCGATCAAGCTCGAAAAAGAGGTGATCAACCCCGACGACGCCGAAATGCTCGAAGATCTCATCGTCGCAGCTGCCAATCGCGCGATCGCTAACGCAAAGCAGATCGCCGACGAGAAGATGCAGGAAGTTGCATCGCAGTACATGCCGAATATTCCCGGTCTTCCGCAGTTCTGATGCTCTACACATCCCCTGCGCTCGAAACTCTGATCGAGCGCCTCTCCGCACTGCCAACCATCGGCCGCAAAACGGCCCAGCGGCTAGCATTGTATTTACTCAAACAACCCGAAAGCGTTTCCTCATCGCTTGCAGAAGCGATCACCGAACTCAAACTGAGGGTCCGGACCTGCACGATCTGCTCGAATATCACGGAGGTCGATCCCTGTCCGATCTGCAGCGACGTGCGCCGCGACCGCACGACGATCTGCGTCGTCGAAGAACCGAACGACGTCCTCGTCATCGAACGCACGAACGAATTCCGCGGCCTCTACCATGTGCTCGGCGGCTCGCTCTCGCCACTTGACGGCATCGGTCCGGAAGACCTGAAAATTCGCGAACTCGTCATGCGTCTTGGAGAACAGGGTGTTACTGAGATCATCCTTGCCCTTAACCCAAATGTCGAAGGCGAAGCGACGACGCTCTATCTCTCAAAACTCCTGCATCCGCTTGTCGACAGAGTCACTCGCATTGCGCGTGGTATTCCTATTGGTACCGATCTCGAGTTTGTTGATGATGCGACATTAGCGAAAGCATTGGAAGGCCGCCTTGCAGTCTGATCAGTCCACCGGCGGTTTCTGGTATAAAGATTGGTTTGCGGATCCGCGGTATATCGAACTCTATGGTCATCGAGATGACATAGAAGCAGATGAACTTGTTACGCTTATCGAAGAGACTCTCGGCGTAGACAAAGAGTGCCGTGTCCTTGATGTCGCCTGCGGCGCCGGACGCCATCTGATCGCCTTCGCACGGAGAGGATATATAAATCTCAGCGGACAAGATCTTTCTTCTACCCTGATCGAAGAAGCAAAAAGGGAAGCCGGCAATTGCCCGATCGATTTCTCCGTCCGTGACATGCGCGACCCGATCCCCGAACGCTACGATCTCATCCTCAACATTTTTACCAGCTTCGGCTACTTTGCGACTGACGTGGAAAACGAGCATATCATCGCAAATTGTTGCGAAGCACTGTCGCCTCGCGGACATTTCGTGCTCGATTACCTGAACACTCCCTATGTCATAGAGCATCTCATCACTGAAGATGAGAAGATCCTCGAAAGTGGCACACATGTAAGGCAAAAACGAGAGATTCGCGACGGTCGCGTCAATAAGCATATTACCTTTGACGATGGGACGGAATTTATCGAATCCGTGCGGCTTTATACTCACGAAGAACTTGTGCACATGTTCGATCGCGCACGACTTCGGATAAAAGCAACCTATGGCTCGTATATGGGCCATTCGTATGACGCTGCGCGTTCGCACCGGCTGATCATGATCGCAGAAAAATGACGATGCGTTTCTCCATATTGCTGCTTCTTGTGTCGCTCGCATCCTGCGAGATCTTCTCGACGCGCGATCCCGAAACGCCGGATCTCGGCTCGCAGTTTATCTGGACACCTGCATCGACACCCGAACTCCTGCTCGAAAACTTCAAAGGCACGATCGAAAATCTCGATGCTTCCGACTACGTCAAATGCTTCGTCTCTGAGCACGACTCATCGGAAACGGCAGGCCACCTCGTCTATTCTTTTATCCCTCGCTCCGGCCTCGATGCAGGTGGACAAAGTATTTTTCAGGTCTGGATGGCCTCGAACGAGCAGTCGTTCATGACGAAGCTTCGCACGTCGCTCATCAAGAATCCGCGCGCAACCGTCGCCTTTACGAACGTCGCCATCGATCAGTCGATCAACACGGCATCGATCAGTGCCGACTATTCCATCCTATTGCCGGTCGAGACCAACTCGTCGCTCCCGGGTGCAGTGACGGGCTCACTCCATTTTCAGCTTGAAGCCGTAACGACCGAACAGGCAAACAGGGAGTGGCGCATTATTATCTGGACAGACTTCCCACCGCAAACCGGTGGAACATCGACCTTCACTGACCTCAAACTCAAGCTCACTTCGTGAAGATCGCCATCGTCTGGGTAGCGCTCGTCCTTGCAGCCTGCAATCCGTTTGCGCCTGCGCTCGACGAGTCGCCGGCAGAAAGTCCGTTCGGCGATCCGAAAACCATCGACGGCTTTTTTACTGCATTCCGCTCGGCGTATCAGTTCAGAGATACATCGCTCTACGGAAAACTGCTTGCCTCAAACTTCACCTTCAGCTATCGCAACTTCGACCGCGGCCTCGATCTTGAATGGGGACGCGATGAAGAGATGCGCACGACAAGCGCGTTGTTCGAATCCGTACTCGGGCTCGATCTGTTATGGGGCAACGTGCTTGATTCCAGCGGCAACGATCTCGTTTATGACATCACGCGTTCGTTCTCCCTGACGATCACATTGAACTTAGCCGAAGTGCTGAATGTCGATGGCCGTGCGATCTTTCATCTGGAGCGGCCGACAGCAACCGATCCGTGGCAGGCGGTGCGATGGAGGGATGAATCAAATTTCTAACTTGTGAGCGCGATCAACCAATTACTTCTCTCACTTCGTAAGCGCGGCATCGGCGGCACGATCTCCGTGCTCAGTGCCAAACGCAGGAAGCATGCTGCTATTGGCAAGTTAATTGCCGGTTCGTCGGGGTCGGCAGCACTCGCATCGTTTCCGACATCGAACATTTCGCACCCATCGTCGTCAAATCATGAGATCGTCGAAAAAGCCGGCGCCATGCTGCTCGATGATAATTACTTTTTTACTTTTCCGTATAAGACGACAGGACTTGAAGATCCCTGGAATCTCGATCAGCTCGAGAATAAACTCTGGCCAAAGCGACAATACGAAGAGACGCGCGTCAATGGGGCCGATACGCCCCGCGATGCAAAGCTCGTCTGGGAGGTCAATCGCTTCAAGGATCTGCCCGCCCTCGCTGTCGCTGCCTATCTCAGCGGCGATGCGAAGTATGCAGACGAAGTCCGCCGTCGCCTGCATTCCTGGATCGTCTGCAATCCGTTCGGCAAGACCGTCAACTGGTCAAGTCCGCTGGAGATCGCCATTCGTGGCATCAGTTGGGTGGTGACCTTGCGCCTTCTGCATCTTGCTGGGTTGAAAACAGCAGAAGACGAAGTCATCCAGCGCTCACTGTGGCAGCACGTCACCTATCTCAACGCAACGCTCTCGATCGATAAGGTCTTGCGCTCGAACCATCTAATAGGAGAAACCGCCGGGTTGTATATCCTTTCCTCACTATTAGATTTTCCTCAAGCACCGAAATTTCGTGACCGAGCGAAACGTATTCTCATCGATGCAGTGCTCGAACAAACATATGCCGACGGCGTAAGCCGCGAAGCATCCGGCTGGTACCATGCGTTTGTCACGGATTTTGCAGAACTCGTTTCCCGTACTGCACACTCGACTGGCGAGGTCATGGGTGAGAAGTTCGATAAACGTCTCGAGCAGATGATCGTCTATCGCAATTCCGTCTTCGCAACCGATAGCGGCATTGTGAAGTACGGTGATTTCGATAACGGCCGTGCGCTCTCGCTATCGTCGGAGTGGCTCGATGTCGTGCTTGGCATTTCGCCGCTGGCCACAAAGGCCCGCAAACAAATCTTTGAAACTGCTTTGCACATAACTGCGAAGATCGAGAAGAATTATTTCTTTGCGCGCGCCGGCGAGTTCGGCTGGGGAGGCGACGGATTTGCGTCGCATGCGCACGATGACCTTCTGTGCCCGGTTATTTATCTCGACGGCAATCCGATCCTTGCCGATGCCGGGACGTACATCTACGTCGGCGACGAGCAGATGCGCGATCTGTTCCGCGATGCACGTACGCACAACAACATTATTATCGGCGGCTCAACCGGTACCGAGATGAAGCGGTACTTTGGCTGGCGCATCGGGAGAAAACCCGCCCTTCTCGAATCGCATGCTACGGAAGAAAAACAGTTTTCCGCAGTTACCTCGTATGGAGAATGGAAAGGGAAGCATCGGCGCACGTTTATTCTCGACGATAAAGGCTTCACCATGCACGACGACCTCCATCTTCCTGCCGAAGATGCTGTCGAGTGGCACTTTCATTTCCATCCGCGCTGGCGGCTGGTGAAGCAGACCGAGCGTGTCTACATGATCCGCGATTTCCGCGACCAGCATTACGTCATTGAACTTTCCTCGGGCGACGGAGAGTTTGAAGTCGCCGACTACGAGTACTCGGCATCGTACATGGAGCGTTCGAAGGCACAGAAACTCATCCTGCGCCGTCGCGTTCAACCTCACAACCAACGATACACTTTTGCAATTACGAGAACATCTTGATAAGGGCGTCTGGACGGTAGCGGATAAAAGTCTGCTGCTGCTCTACGGCTTTGCCGTGATTCTCGTCGTGGTCGGCGTGCTGCCCGAAAACGAGTGGGGCGTATTCAATCTCTTCCAGCCGATCTTCATCATTATCTGCTTTATCGCTGACTCCATATTCCTGCAGCCGATGGTCAAGTTCGCCAGCGAGCATAAAGCGGAAGTCCCGGAGATCCTAGGAGCTAGCTTCATTCTCTACGTTGCTTCGATGACACTCGGCGCGCTGCTGTGCTGGGGGATGACGAACTTCCTCGCCGATTTCCTCCACAGTGACCAGCTTCGGGAGTTGCTTGGGTGGATGCCATTCTTGCTGGCAGCAAATATTTTTCGCAACGTGGGCATTCGCTATTTGCAGATCACGTACCGCATCCGCGCCATCTTCTGGGTCGACTTCGCCTTCTTCGGCTCGATCGTGTTGCTGACGATCCTCGCAACATCCTTCGGGAAATTCCACTCGGCCTTCGATTTTCTGCTGATCAACTTAGCAGGGGCAGTCGTCTCCAGTATCACGGCGATCGTCTTCGCGCGCAACGGCTTTCGTAAGATGCCACTCTTCAAGGTGCCGCGCGAAGAGTACGGCAAGTTGCTATCCTTCGCAAAGTATCAGGCAGGCACAAGCATTATGCAAACCCTCCAGCAGTGGGCAGACTATCTAGTCGTCGGCATCTACCACTCGCCACGAGAAGTGGGTCTCTATGCAGCTGCGAAAACTTTATATCGCCTCTTCGATGCAGTCCGCGAAGGCGCAACACTCCTGATCGTACCGGTTACTTCGCGCCTCTTCTCATCAGGCGATAAAGAGAAACTCACCAATCTCGTCGAGAAATTACTCTTCCTCGCATTCGGCGTCCTGGTGCCGGTTGCAGTCTTCTTATCCCTCGGCTCCGATCAGTTGATGGATCTCTTCTACAAAGACAAATTCCCCGGCATCAGCGAAGTCTTCCGTATCCTGATCCTCACCGGCACGATCCTGCCGCTCATGCTTGTATCGACGAACGTCCTGATCGGCATGGGACATGCAAAAGGTCTCTTCTTCTCCTTTCTCGGCGGCACGATCATCTTCTTCGTACTTAACCGCGTGCTCATCCCCGATCTTGCATCGACGGGTGCAGCGTTGTCGGTGCTCATCTCCACGGCAGCCATCGGCATCTTCAGCTTTATCTCGATGCGCAGGCAGCTCGATGTCAGCTTCCGCGGCGTTGCAGGGAATGTCCGCCACGTCCGCAGCACACTCGCCTCGATCAGGCGCCGCGACCAAGGGTAATCGTGAGATGTTAATGTTTGATTAAGATATTGTCACTTAGTGTGGTGAGCCTTTTTGCAACAATTGCTGTTTTTAGGCGTTCATACTGTTATCCGACGTATTCAATAATGAAAAAGCTCTTTTATCTCCTTGGTTTTCTTGCCATTATTGGCACAAAGACGGTTTTTGCCTCCAGTGACTCCGTCACCATCGATAAATCCCTCGATTTCACCGTGCAGGATATTGACGGTAATGAGCAGGCATTCTCCGCGTATCTCGGTAAAGGACCGGTACTTGTGAACTTCTGGGCCCTCTGGTGCGAGCCCTGCAAGCAGGAAATGAAAGCCTTTAAGTCCCTCGTCGAGAAATTCAAAGCACAGGGCGTGACCATGATCGCCATCAACACCGATAAGATAAAGTCGCTTGCCAAGGTTCGTAACTACGTGAAAAGCCAGGGAATTGAGATCCCTGTCCTCGTCGATCCCGATGGTGGCATCGCCCAGGAGCGCTTTGCAATGGAATCCCTTCCATATTCGCTGATCCTGAACCCGGACGGCTCTGTCTATAAGAAACATACGGGCTTCACGGCAGGCGATGAAGTAGCCATCGAAAAAGAGATCGAAGAACTGGTTCACTCGCTCAGCGCAAAGTAAGACGGCCTGATTTGCGCCGTAACTTTGCCTTTTACGTCGGACGCAACACATGAGTCGGTTTCTCTGCATTGCATTTCTTCTCGCATTTTCTGTAACAGCCGAAGCGCAGGTGCGCGCCATCGGCTCGAACCTCCTGCGAATCGGTGACGGCCAGACCGATAACGGATTTACCGTGCTTCGGAAGCGGTATCTCGAAGAGATCGCCAATGCCCGTATCTTTTTCGAGAACCTGACCATCGGTCTCCGCTATGAACTCTCGGACCCAAGCGAAGTCGGTCCAAATTTCCAGGGCATCCGCCGCCGCTGGATCGAATACAATAAAGACGGCCTCGAACTTCAGGCAGGCGATGTCTATGCTCTCTATGGCCGCGGCCTTGCAGTCAACATGTTCGAATCCCGTCCCCTCAACTACGACTCCTGGCTCGACGGCTTCAGCGGATCGTACAGCAAGAACTTTGCAACGCTCGTGCCGGACCTTAAGCCAAGCCTCGCAGTCAGTGCGATCGGCGGCAATAAGCTGTTCTTTGACATCGATACTCTTCGTCCGGCAATGAATATATCTGCCAGAGCGATCAACGGACAGATCGGCTTATGGAGCAAGAAGATCACTGTGGGCGCATCGTTCATTCAGGCATTTACGTCGACCTCCAGGTCTATTTTTGGCACGCCGCAATTCACGCACCGCGAAGTGAATCAGCCGGAAATCTATGTCTCGTTCCTCGCGGGGCCGCTTGACGGATTTTTTGGCTTCACCGAAGAGCGATCGACACTTTCGGTGGTACGGAATACGCCTGACTCTGTTCGCCACATCGGCAAAGGAAAGTATGGCTCGCTTTCATACTCCGGCGAGGAGTTTGGTATTACCCTTGAGTATAAAGACTATGAGTACTTCGTGCACGCGATCGATAACCCGTATGCGGAATATTTCGGAAAGCTTCCGCTTTCGAGTCCGCCGGAAGTGTATAAGGAGTTCACCTACACAAGCCTTACGCGTACGACGCATGCGGTGAATTTCAACGATGAAATTGGCTTTCAGGTCGAAGCGAACATTACGGCAATACCCGATCTCACACTGACGCTTAATGCTGCAGCATCAAGCCGGCATTACAAGAGAGAAACAGATTCCAATTTTAAGATCACCCAGGTTGACAAAGTCTCCGCCCTTCCCGAATTCGACAATGTGGCATACTATCCATTTTGGGAAGCATTTATCGAAGGTGAATATTCATTTGGCGATCTCGATTACATCAAGGCATTTGCGCACCGTCGCTCCGATGTGATCGCCTTCAGCGGAGAGGAAGCGGATATTAAACGTTCGACCACGTTCGGTGTCAAAGGCCAGTTTGCGACCCAGGAAGCGCAAAGTGTCGTCGCCTCCGTTGAATACCAGAAGATGTTCGATTCCCAGAGCCGCCGCGAAGATGAGCATCCCGAGAATCTCTACGTCGTTGGCCAGTACTCCCTGCCAAGTCTGACCTTTGGTGGCATCTTCGATTTTTCGACCGACTACGGTCAGCGCCGCCATATCTGGCCGCAGGCCTTTGTCTCAACTCGTATCGGTGGAGCGCATACGGTTCTCGTTAGCTACGGAGCCGAGCGGGGCGGCATTAACTGTACAGGCGGCATCTGCCGTTTTGTCCCCGAATTTGACGGATTCCGCCTGACGATCACGAGCCAAATTTAACGGTTCCGGCTTGCATCTATTCGATTCCTGAAGTGTTATTACAGAACGTATACCTATGTCTTTTATGAAAAAAGTAGTACTTCTTTTAAGTCTCCTGGCTGTGGCATTTCCGGCCATCAGCCCGGCGCAGATCCTGGTAGAAAATTTCAGGAATTTCGATTGCGCAAATTGCAAAGAGCCGGATGAAAATTTAGAGAGGTTCATCCACGATAGCAGCCATTTTAATGCAATACTGATTTTTTATCACAATCGCGACCCGTATCCGTTCGATCCGTTCTTTGAGGCTGCTAAAGACGATGTGCTCGCCCGCAATTCGTTCTACGGCGTTGCCGGAAATCCGACCGTGCAGGTAAGTGGATTCTATGCCGGATCGGGAGCACAATACCTTACGAACTGGAAAAACTACATCATACAAGCGCATAAGCAACCAAAGCCGGCAAGCGCAGAGATCCTCAAGGTATACAATGGCGACAGTACGTTTACGATTACCGTAAACTATACAGGTGCGAGCCTGGGCCAGCTCGTTCGTCCGTATATGCTCATTGCAGAGTCGAATATTATCGAAGCAAATTCAAAATTGTACGGATTGCCATCGTCGGGCGTCTGGAATAATATCTTCCGCGACTCGCTCGCGCCTGCTTCCGGCACGCCGTTCGTTTTAGCAGGTTCACAGTCGGTCACCTTTACCCTTGATGCGAGAGGCCGGAACTGGAAACTGGAAAATCTTATGGCCGTTACATTTCTCCAAAGCGTTGCCGCCGCCGAGGCGAAGTCTTATCCGGTGTCAGGTGTACAGGTTGCTCCGTTAGGATCGTTCACCTTAGCATCAGTTGAACATGAAGATCTCATCGAGGACCGCAACGCATTTCCGAACCCTTTTACCGAGAGCGTTGCTATTCCGATCGCTTTACGCAAGCCGTCGCACGTAACCGTTCGCATTGCCGATCTTCTTGGGCGTGAAGTTGCAACGCTCATCGATGAGAATGTTGCAGAGCTGGAGAGTTCAGTGACGTTCGCGCCGAAGTCACAGATTGCTGCAACCTACGTTGCCAGCATCTACATCGACGGCGTGCTCGCCGCTACGCAAAAGCTCGTCTATAATCCGTAAGCGTCTCTCTACTGATGCTCATCCGCGATGCGCTATCTTCACTTGAGCGTCTCGTCCCGCTTTCGGCTGCCGGCTATGAGAAAGATGCCATCGGCCTGCAAGTCGGCTACGAGCCGAACGCCGAGCTGCGGAAGGTGCTCGTCGCGCACGAAGTAACTGCTGAAGTCATCGACGAAGCGATCGAAGTCGGCGCGAACCTCATCGTCGCTTATCATCCGCTTATCTTCCCGAATGTATCGGCGATCACCGATGCAACGCGCACAGGCGCATTGCTGCGACGCCTCGTAAAAGCCGACATCGCGCTCTACGTCGTACACACTGCCTTCGATGCATTCTCCGAAGGCACAAGTTATCTGATGGCAGAAGCGCTTGGCCTCAAAAATATTTCTGCACTGATTCCGCAATCCGGCAAGCTCGATAAGATCGTCGTCTTCATTCCGAAAGCATCGCTCGTGCAAGTGCAGGAAGCGATGTGGCAGGCAGGTGCGGGACATATCGGCAACTACGACGAATGCGCTTTCGTCATCGAAGGCACTGGCACATTCCGCGGCAACGAACTTTCCGATCCTGCGATCGGTAAGCCGATGATTCGGGAACATGTCGATGAGTATCGCCTCGAAACGGTTGCCGAGCGCTGGAAGACTTCGCGCATCGTCCGCGCAATGATCGAAGCGCATCCGTACGAAGAAGTTGCGTACGATATTTACCCGCTTTCGACAAATCATCCGTCTGTCGGTATGGGCTCCGTCGGTTCGTTAGCATCTGCGATGAGTGCCGACGAACTGCTCGCGCACGTACGATCGGTGTTTGGTACCGGCGCGATCCGTCATAACAAACCTGTGAAAACTTCGTACGCACGTATCGGAATGATCGGCGGCGCGGGTATGGAATATTACTCCGCAGCCAGGGGAAATGGCGTCGATGCTTACATCACCGGCGACGTCCGTTACCATGATTTTTACCGGGCCGAGCATGACGGAATTCTCCTCATTGATGCCGGACACGCCGAAACGGAGCGTTTTGTCACCTCCGGACTTGCTTCTACGATGCAAAAGGCCTTAAAATTCGTAAATTTGACGGACGAAGTTCCCCTCAACATCGTTATACCATCCCGTGAGCGGCCCAATGCCGTGCGGTACTATTAGTTAGAAAGTTATACTGTGAACGAATCCCTACTCAGGTTATACGAACTTCAGAAAATCGATTCAGAACTCGACGAGCTGCTTGCTAGTCGAGGCGGTCTCCCCGAACGCGTCGCTGAAATGCGCGCCGACATGGCTGCTCGTGAAGACGAGCTTGCCACCATCCGTGCTCGTGCCGCGCGCAACGAACACGATATGCGTGAGTTCGAACGCGAACTCGCTGTGGTCAAAGAAAAGTTTGAAGGCTACAAGGCGCAGCAGTTCGATGTCAAGACGACGCGCGAGTACGATGCGATCACCTTCCAGATCGAAGATGCCAATCGCCGCATCCGCGAGTTTTCCGACAACATGGCGCGCGCGCGCGTCGAGTTCGAAAATTCCCGTGGCGAAGCAGAAGAGTATTCAGCTGAGCTTGAAGGCATTCGCGCAGAGTTCGAAGATTCCGAGCGCACGCTCAACGAACTGATCACCGAAACGATCGACGAGGAAACACGCCTCCGCGGCGAACGCGAGCGCGTCGCAGTGCAGGTGTCGGCGCCGCACATGGCGCTTTACGAACGCATTCGCATTGCCAAAGACGGCATCGGCGTTGTCGGCGTCCGTAACGGTGTCTGCGGTGGCTGCTTCAACGCGATTCCGCGCCAGCTCGTGATGGAGTTGCGCCGTGGCGATAAGCATACGGTCTGCGAAGCATGCGGACGTATCGTCGTCGGCGACACCGTCGCTCTCGCTATCGACGGCGAACCACAGGCTGTTTCACAGAGCGTCGAAGTCGAAGAAGAAGCTGAAGGATCTCAAGAGTAGGTATGTCAATGTACAATGATCAATGTACAATGTGCAATGAAATGCATTCCAAATTGTACATTGATCATTGTACATTGAACATTGAGAATTGCTTGTGCTGCCGGGCGGTCGCGTCCCCGCAAGGGGATGAGGAAAGTCCGAACTCCAGAGGGTAGCGTGCCGGATGATAAATCCGGGCAATGGGATAAACTCCATTGACAGATAGTATCACAGAAACGAAACCGCCCGCAAGGGTAAGGGTGAAATGGCGGTGTAAGAGACCACCGGGCGTCCGAGTAATCGGCGCAGTAGCGATAAACCTCACGCGGAGCAAGGCCACGTAGGAAGTTCGTCTCGCAAGGGAGGCTGCGGCCCGCAGCTAATGAATTTCGGGTAGGCCGCGTAGATCAATGGTCGCCTCATCCGGAGTGATCCGGATCCAGACAGAATTCGGCTTACAGGCAGCACAAGCAAGTTGTTGTCTGAACTGGGATTTTTGGGATTTAGTGGGATTATTTATCTACAGTCATTCTGAGCGAAGCGAAGAGTCCCTGATGTCTTGCAGCCCATCGGCTATACTTCTCGGAGAACCCTCTCCAGTTCTTCCGGACTGATTTCAATCTCTCGTAATATTTCTCTCAGTAAGGGTCGGGTAATATCTCTGCCCTTATGATTCGGTACTGTCGTCGTTCTTCCGTCGGGATGACGAAAGAAAACGTGGCTGCCTTTTTGGCGTGATTCTATAAATCCGAGGTAAAGAAGAATTTTCTCGATCGTGCGGAAATCGAGCATTGGCAGCTTGCTCATGCAGCAAGCTCAAACTGCTGGATGCCAATAAAGCGAGGCATTTCCTTAAAGAGCGCAGGCATTTCAGCATAGCACAGCTCTACAACTTCCTGCATATTCTCTCTGAGCTCTTCAAGCGTTGCAGCTTGTGAGTGTGCTCCGGGAATGCCAGGAATGACACCAATAAAAAGACCGGTTTCTTTATCCTGTTCGATGAAGGTTGTGAGCGTCATAACCTGACAACCCTCAAGGAATTTAGACAAGTTCCGTTTGTTCTATCCGTTACTATGTCAAGACTAGAAAAGCTCCAGGAATTCCTCATCCAAGACCCATCCGATAGCTTCACGCGCTATGCTATCGGTCTCGAGTATATGTCCGCCAAGGATTTTGAAACTGCTGCCCTTACCTTCGAAGAACTCCTTCGCCTCGACCCCGATTATCTCGCAACCTACTACCAGCTCGGCGCCGTCTACAACGAACTCGCCCGCATGGACGAAGCACGCGCCATCTACAACCGCGGCATCGCCGTCGCCCGCAAAGCCGGCGACACCCACGCAGCCTCAGAACTGGAAGCAGCGCTCGACGAGATCGAAGAGGACTATGAGGTGTAGTTACTTACAATCCTCGCAGGAAAAACTAACATCGTCAAGGTAGACTGAACCTTGGCGAAATAACCCACAGCCAAATTCTATTGTTTCAGCATCGTTGTCAACAACTTTGGTGATCGTATATTCTTTCCATTGGTTTGATTCAATACGCTCATCACCTTTTTGATTATAAAGCATCATATCGCCAGGTTGCCGTAATCTGAGAAACAAACTCCCCCATCCTTCAAGATCTTCGTCAAGATCCGCACGTGCGAAGGCTTTAACAGTGACTCGCTTGCCGCGATATGGTTTTGCATCGATTGCCTGGATTATGGTGCCACATTCCATACGATTGAAACCTGTTGACATGATTTTCGCACATTGCTTTCCACCATGTGGTTCGTTTGCAGAGAGTTTTACTTTATAGCTCGTTAGTCCTTTGGAAATTACCCACCCCTTTCTGTCATCTGTGTCGAATTCGCTACTTTCAAAATCAAGATTGACTGGGTTGGCAGAAGGTGCTGCGGTCTTTACACGTTTCAGTGGCTTATACGGGCTTTCGTAGGGGATGCCTTCGGGATCAGTAAAACTTACATCATCGACGTATATCTTACCTTCGCCATGCATCATGCAACCAATGGCAATGCCCCGGGCATCATCGTCGACAATGCCGGTTATCGTGTATTCCTTCCAAACAGGGGATATAATGGGGCGATCATGCATATTATCGAAAAAGCCCTTTTTCTTATTTGTACGGTCGACACGTAGCCACAATTGTGCATTACCCAGTGGTAGTTTTGCTTCTGAGCGTACATAGGCCTTGTATGTTATTTTCTTGCCACGATAAGGAGTAGCGTCGATATATTGCATAACATTGCCAAAACCATTCGGTTCGCTTCGAAGCGATGAGACTTCGACACATTGCTTCCCGCTGTGGGGGTTATGGGATGTAAGTTTAACCTGGTAATCTTTTATCGATGGCGGAGCAAACCATCCGGCCATACCGAGAGACACAAGTTCATCTTCAAAATCCAAATTTTGTGGCTCAGTGCTTTGTGCTAAAATGTCCGATACCAGTATGCCGCAAAGCAATGTTACAACGAAAGAAGAAATGAATTTCATAATAAGTATGTAAAATCTATGTTGGGAATCGCAGCCGGATTATGAAAGATTCCTACATGAATGTATGCATTAGATTGATAAAAGTCCGTAAAACCCTAATCCCATGAGCCTTGTTGTACTCGCCCATGACCCTCGAACAAAAAGCTATTGAGTTCTTCATTAAGGAGAACGTCCTGACCTTCGGAGACTTCGTACTCAAAAGCGGCCGCCGCTCGCCGTACTTTTTTAATACGGGAAAACTCTGCTCTGCGACGCAGCTTGCAACGCTCGGCGGGCTCTATGCGGAGAAATTCCGGATGGAAAGTGTCTTTAACGAGACGACGGTGATCTTCGGCTCGGCCTATAAAGGCATTCCGATCTCCGTTGCCACGGCGATCGCACTTGCCGGCACCGACCGCGCCGGCGTCCGGGCCGTCAGCGACCGCAAGGAAGCCAAGACGCACGGCGACACCAGCTCGTTCTTAGGCGAGATCAAAGCCGGCGACAAGGCTGTCATCGTCGACGACGTCATGACGACCGGCGGCACGAAGTACGAGGCCATCGCGAAGCTCCGCGAAGTCGGCTGTGAACCCGTCGGCCTCATCATCGCCTTCGACCGCGCCGAGCCGCCCGAAGGCTCGCAGATCACAGCAAAAGAAGCCTTCGAAAA
Organism: Candidatus Kapaibacterium sp.; assembly: GCA_025450975.1. GTDB lineage: Bacteria > Bacteroidota > Ignavibacteria > Palsa-1295 > Palsa-1295 > JANWLI01. The sequence continues at coordinate 16,467 of JANWLI010000009.1, forward strand.
CGAGACAAAGCTGCCGGTCTTTGCGCTGGCATCGGTCCATGATATTGTGAAGGTAAATCCGGACTTCGGTGCTGTTCTCGAACAGTATCTGGATACGGTAAGGGCGTAGCGCTATACACATCGTCATTCTGAGGATGGTCGCGAAAGCGACCGCCCGAGAATCCCTTGATGTCTTGTAGTCATCATCTATACAAACACCGACGTCCGACCGTCTGACCGTCTGACCGTCCGCCCCCGCCCCTCGCACTAATTTTTCACAAAAACCGTTATCCCCCCATATGGCCGGAAGCCTTCAATCCCTCATCGCTGCCTTAGATGCTGCCACAGATTTCTCGATGGAGAACCTGGAGCGCATGATGGCAGAAAACCTACCGTCGGAACAAGAGATCTGTGACGCTGCTGCAGCAACGCTGCCGTATGGTCGCACACCGCTCAAAGCTACTCCGCACTACGAACTGATCATCGGCTGCTGGCCCCGTAACGGCTGGTGCGATGCGCACGATCACGGCACTGCCGTCGGCGTTGTGCACTCGTATTCCGGAGCCGTCGAGCACTTCCGCTACGAGCTTAACGGCGCCAACCTCGATCTCGTCGAGCATGTCACGATCGCAAAAGGGGAGACGGCCCGCCTCGAGAAGGAAATGATCCATGCCCTGCAGAACGTTTCCTCCGACGATCCGTATATCGCCCTCCATCTCTATGCTCCGCCGACTTCGAACGTACGCGTCTTCGATCTGCGCAACGGGACTATTTACCACGTGACCGACGAGAGCGCTGCATTAATTCCGAACGATGAGCGCTTCATCGCCCGCAAGGAAGAAAAAGTTTTTACCTATAGGAATCTCGTAAAGACGAAAGTCGAAGTCTAAAGAAAGGGATGTAAGATGGCGGCTCAGCTTCTCGTGCTTCTTCTCGGACCTGTCGGCGATGGAGAGTATTTCCAACTTGCGCTTCTCGGGATGGGTGTGCTTTGTGTTGTCTACTGCACGGTGTATGTAGTGTTCAGAAGGATGCGTATCCGCAAAGCTGCTGCTCAAGCAGAAGCCGAAGCGTTGAGCAGTTCAGATCTTACAGATCTTCCAAGTCACTGATTCTTTGTAACTAAGAGTGTAAAACCCTACTTTTGCCACGTAGGTTGGTAAACCAACAGAAGAAAATTTTTGTAGTTAGTATAGGCAATTGTACCAAGCCAAATAATGTGGGGAGTGGCTCGGTGAAATTGCTTGTAATGGGTATGCCGAAGTGGCGACACTTCGGCATTTTTTTGCCACTGTCGTGTTGTTGGAATTCTATGCTGCGATCCCTTTTCTGTGCCGTTCTCCTAAGTGCTGCCGCTTCAGGTCTCGTTGCTCAGACCCGTCCCGATATCGACACGGTAACGCTCTATAACCTCGTTCCGGGGATCAAGGTCGAAGATATCGATCCGCGCGTCGATGCGCCGCTCGATACAATGGTATGGGATAACCAGAATCATAACGGCATCATCAAGTTTGTGCGTGCCTACCAGGGAATTCACGGTGAATATCGCCTTGCTGTCGACTGGGGCACGGTCTCGCAAGTCATCTTCACTGCGCCGGTAAAGAATCCGGATGAAACATCGAATATGTATAAGCGTCTGTCCGAGCTGTGTATGGGCATCTACGGCGAGCCGGATGTTAACTATTATAATGCACCGTTCCGCGAAATGCGCTGGGAGGGCCTCAAGCAGTCGGTGAGTGTGAAGACCAAGGACGGTTCGACTTATGTCTCGCTTGTCCTAAGCAAATTCGAAGGTCACCGCCGTTAAAAATTCATAGTTGACGCTAGCAGGTACAGGCAGCCGATCCAGAGTCCCAGACCGATAATTGCCCGCACGACCATTCCTTTCGATGAATCCCGTTCCAATACGACGTGTATCTCTCGGTTGTTAATGCTTCTCATGTTCAGTAGTCCTCTCATGGTTGTAAGTACACGTAAATGTATATGGGGGTAGCAGAAACAACTTTTGGGCCATCGAATATGGAGGTGGTCAAAGTGATCGAAAATCCGTAAAACATGTAATTTCCCTCGGGCTTCGACCAATCTTCCTGAGTGTAGAAATACCTTCAATCCTTTCGCGTTTCATGGTGTTAAAGGCGTCTCGAAAAAAAATACATGGGATTACAATGTGGAATTGTCGGCTTGCCGAATGTTGGTAAGTCTACGCTTTTTAATGCGATCACGGCAACCAGCAATGCCGCCGCCGAAAATTATCCGTTCTGTACGATCGAGCCGAATACGGGAGTCGTGACCGTCCCCGATACGCGCCTGAATCGCCTGACAGATCTCTATAAACCGAAGCGCGAGCTTCCGGCAACGATCGAGTTCGTCGATATTGCCGGCCTCGTCAAAGGCGCTGCACAGGGCGAAGGACTCGGCAACCAGTTTCTCTCCCATATCCGCGACGTCGATGCCATCCTCCACGTTGTTCGCTGCTTCGACGATGAGAACGTCATCCACGTCGATGGCTCGGTAAGTCCGGCGCGCGATATCGAGATCATCAATGCAGAGTTGATCCTCAAAGATATCGACACCGTCGAAAAGAAACTCGATGGCGTGCAGCGCAAAACGCGCACAGGCGATGCAAAGGCAAAGGTCGAAGCCGAGTTTTATACGAAGGTCCGCGACCACCTCGGCGCGATGAAGCTTGCACGAAGCGTCGAGATCGCAAACGAAGACGAAGCGTTCTGGATGCGCGACATGCACCTGATCACCCGCAAGCCCGTCATGTTCATTGCCAACACCGATGAGCATGGAGTGCTGAAAGGCAATAAGTACATCGACGAAGTAAAGCGCATCGCAAAAGAGGAGAACGCAAAAATTGTTGCCCTCTGCGCAAAGATCGAGATGGAGTTAGCCGAACTTCCCGAAGACGAGCGTATCGCATTTTTAGCAGAAATGGGCATGAATGAGCCCGGTCTGCATGCTGTTGTTCGTACGGCCTATGATCTTCTCGGCTTGCAGACCTATTTCACCTGTGGCGAACAGGAGACGCGCGCCTGGACCGTCCGCAAAGGGGCAAAAGCGCCCGAAGCGGCAGGTGTGATCCACACCGACTTCGAAAAGGGCTTTATTCGTGCGGAAGTGATTAAATATGAAGACCTTATGCGCCTCGGCAGCGAAACATCCGTCAAAGAAGCGGGTTTACTTCGTAGTGAGGGCAAGGAATACATCGTCGAAGATGGCGATGTCATGCACTTCCGTTTTAACGTCTAGCGCCACCCCCTTTGGCGTGATTCTTGTTTCGTACTGCTGGGACTGTTACGAAACACTTCAGAAACGGAGTTGTAACTTTCGTACCCTTTGACTCGTTAATTTTAGTAAGGTTATGAAGACGATCGTACGTTTCGGCATTATTTCCCTCATTGTGGCGACACTTGCTCCCCGCATGATGGCTCAGGTTGCCGCAACGCCCGATCCCGGAGTTCGTCAGGACTCCGTCATCATTTTCTCGACGCCTCGTCCGCTCATAGAAACCGAAGAGCCACTTTCGGCACGCCGCAACTCCTGGGGATTTTCCGCATCGATCAGTGACTTTGGTTTTGGTGCAGGCATGTACTACAAGCACTTGCTCGCCCGTAATCTTTCCGCAGGCGTAACGCTCGATATCGGCGGCGCAAAAGGCTCGAAAGAATTTGCTTCCGAATCAGAATTGAAAGTGAATCGCATCTACGTGATGCCGCTCATTGTCAATCTCCAGTATCGCGTACTTGCCGATGTACTTTCCGAAGGCCTGCGCCCGTATCTTACCGTTGGCGCCGGTCCGTCAATCGTTATGGCAACGAACGCGCAGGAAGATTTCTTCACGTCGTTCGGCAATGCGGCATTCACAACAACCGTCGGCGGATACTTCGGCTTCGGTGCAAACTTCGGCCTCGACCCGAAAACAAATTTTGGCGCAAGCCTGCGCTATTACATCATTCCGTATGACCGCGGCATCGAGTCCACCCGCGGCCGCTTCCTGACAGATTTCAATGGCGTCTCGCTTACCGTAACCTACGGGTTTAACTGGTAAGCTCCGGTAACAACTCAGAATTTTCGAAGTTACTCATCACATGACGATACATTTTAGTGTCATGTAGATATGGGCGTCCCCTTCGTTAGCCGGTTGGTTATCTATCTTGCGATCGCGCAGTCCGTCGCTCTTGCCCAAATGCGGCTCGATGACCGTAACTACCTCAGCCTCGATCTCGGAACGACCTTCTCCTGGCATAATCAGGCGCAGGGGTTCTACTTCCCCTATGTTTACGCGTTCGACACCCGTCAGCCCTCAGTTGCACAGAAGCTAAAGTTTGTCGATCTCGGTACCGGCCTCGGCTATCGGGGCGGCGTCTCGCTTGATCTCGGGCTCCTCGACGGCGCTGCTGTCCGCTTCACCGCCCGCTATGCCTATCACACAACCTCGAACCGCGAGCAGGCTACCTATGACTGCAATGGCAACTTAGGGACGTACGGCATGACGACGCTCGAATCCTACTACCATGCCCGCTGGCACTATATCGGCGGCGACGTCTTTCTCCGCAAATCATTCGCTGCGCAAAAGTATTACGGCCTCGTCGGCATCGGCTATTCGCATCTGTTGAGCGACGAGCTCGACGGCGAGCAGAGCATTGTCTCGTCAACAAATAACTGTGAATACCTGTGGCTGCCCTCGGGCACGAAATCCGGAAATTCGTCGGTGAGTGTAGAAAACCAGACGTCAGATAATTTTTATGCAAACGGCCAGTATTATGCGAAGATCGGCATCGGTGCATTTTTCCAGTTATCCGATGCCTTTGTGCTCTCGCCGGAGATCATTCTTAATATTCCGTTCGATCGTGTCCTAAGTACGACAGCCGAAGAAGCATATGCACGTATACCGGCGGCAACACCAAAATTGTGGAGCACCGACATCATGGTGTCGCTACGTTATGTGCTCGGTGGCCCGGGTGAAAAGTATGTCATGCCTGTCGAACTCAAGAGTACTGCGAGTAAGTTTGTTGCACCGACACCTCCTTCGGAGAAGAGAGGGTTTGCAATTACCGGAAAAGTACGCAATAGCATCAGCAACTCTCCGGTGCCCGCTGATATTATCGTGACACGACTCGATTCCGCTGCTCCGGTTATAGAAGGGAAGACCAGCGTCATCGGTCTCTACACTATCAGCGTACCGACACCCGGTACATACTCCGTCACGGCATCGGCACGCGATTATCTCTTCGGCTCGACGCTCATTGTCGTCAACCCCAACGGCACCATCGCCTCGGCAAAACATGACATTGCGCTCAGCCCCGAAGATGGCGGCAAGATCCGTTTACTCATCTTCTTCGACGTCG
>JANWLI010000010.1 GCA_025450975.1 Candidatus Kapaibacterium sp.
AAGATCTTGAGAAGAATAAGATGATCGGCACGCTTGCCGTCAATCAGGGAAGTGCGAAAGAGCCGCGCTTCATCATCATGGAGTATACAGGACTAAAGTCGAAGAACGCACAACCGATCGTGCTTGTCGGCAAAGGCATTACCTTTGATACGGGCGGTATCTCGCTTAAGCCGGGTGCCGGTATGGGTGACATGAAGAGCGATATGTCCGGCGCAGCAGCCGTTATCGCTACGGTGCAAGCCGTCGCAGAGCTGAAGCTGCCGGTTAACATCATCGGCCTCGTTGCATCTGCTGAGAACATGCCTTCGGGGACGGCATCGCGTCCGGGCGACGTCATCGTTTATCCCAACGGGCTTTCTGCAGAGATCGACAACACCGATGCCGAAGGCCGTTTGGTGCTTGCCGACGCGCTACTCTATGCGAAGCGGTATAATCCGAAGTCCGTTATCGATCTTGCTACGCTCACCGGTGCCTGCGTTGTTGCGCTAGGCCATGTGACGACGGGCATGATGGGCAACGACGAGCGGATGAAGACGATGCTCAAGAAGGCCGGCGACAAAGTATATGAGCGCGTTTGCGAACTGCCGATCTACGAAGAGTACGACGAGCTGATCAAGTCCGATTGTGCCGACGTCAAGAATACGGGCGGCCGTTGGGGTGGTGCGATCACGGCTGCGATGTTCCTGAAGAAGTTTACGGATTATCCGTGGACGCATCTCGACATTGCCGGCACCGCACGCGGTGAGGCTGCCTACGATTACGTGCCGAAAGGTGGCACAGGCGTTGGCGTCCGTCTACTGACGGAAATGCTTACGCAGGAAAGCGGCAAGTAAGAATCATTAAATAGCATTATTCGATAAAGACAAGGATATTCTCCTTGTCTTTATTTTTTAGATGAATTTTTATTCAGCAACCAAACTGGTACTCTGGCAACTTCACTAGCTTCATTCACTTACTTTCAAAGCATGCGAAGGACTCCACCATTCGTATTGATACTGTGTATCTGCCTTGCCTCGATCGTCACAGCACAGACCGAAAACACTGCCGTGCTTTCCGGCACCATCAAAGGCAGACAGACTGGCGAAGTTATTCCACGTGCCTCGATCAGGGTTCTCGGCTCCTCGCGCGGAGCGATCGCAAATTCCGAAGGTAAGTATAGCATTGCGCTTGTGCGCGGCGCAAGCCACCGTCTGCGTGTTCGGGCGATCGGCTATCGTGACGATACGATTACCGTCTCGCTCACGGAATCGAAGTGCCAGGATATCATGCTTGACGAGCAGGCAGTGACGGGGCAGGAAGTCGTCGTTCGTGGCGATGCATCCCGAATCGAGGCGCGGCGGATCATGCGCGAGGTGATCACACGCAAGAAGTCGTGGATGGATAAGCTCAATGACTTCACCGGCAAGGCATACTCGCGCTGGAATTACAAGACGATCACCGGAGATAATGACAGCACGGTGCGTTCCGTGATTGAATCCATTGCCGATATTTATTGGAAAAAAGGGAAGGGCCTCGCAGAGCGTATCCTCATGCGCAAGCAAACGGCCAACCTTCCGCCGGAGCTTAATACGTTCAGTGTCGGACAGATCCAGAATTTTTACGACGATCGCATTGACTTCGGCGAGTACAATCTCGTGAGCCCGTTAGCCGAAGATGCCTTCGATGTTTATGACTATGATCTCCTGGAGAAAGACGTCAAGCTCTTCGATGGTACCTATTCCGTTATTGCCGTGGAGACGGGGCCGTTCGCAGCGGGATTGATCGGAAAGCTGTGGGTCGATGAAACCGATTACACTGTAGGATATCTTGAGCTGCATCCAAATGCAGCTGTCGAGCTAGGTCCGGTAAATGAACTACGTTTCGAGCAGCGCTTCGACGATGTGAATGGAGAGTACCAGTTGCCCATTGATCTGCATATGATCGTCGGCATTAAGTTGCAACTACCATTTTTGCCGCGTCTGCATTTCGAACAGCTCTCTGTGCTCAAGGATTATTCAGTGAATGTTGGTGTGCACGACTCGCTTTTCGAAGGCAGACGACACGTAGCACTCCCAGAGGCAGATTCGGTGCTACCGGCAACGTGGGAAGCAGAGCGCGCAATACCGCTGACAGATGAGGAAGCCGGAGCGTACACGCGCATCGATAGTGCGATCGCCTTATCGCGTGGCGATACAGTGCAGACATTTTGGGATACGTTTTTTGAAGTGTTGCCATCACCTGCATTGCCAGCTTACTCAGAGGTAGAAGGCTTTAGACTAGGGGTGTATAAGCACGTTCAGCCAGTAAGCACATTTCCATTTTCATTGTATGGCGAACTGAATTTCTCATTTAGACCGGAGTTGTTTACATACCGACTTCGTGCAGAGCAGGGGTTGATTTGGTCATTACGTCGTCGCGTAGCTGTGAGTGGAGGGCTTTCGGGAGATATCAGTGGGAAGTTTGTAGAAATGCCAGAAGTAACGTTATCTGTTGGTGGCGAGGTATTTGATGTCTATCATGAACGTGGGACCGCTTATCCCACACCTCTGACATCGATCACATCGCTGATCTATGGAGCAGACTATCAACAATTTTTTCGAGGGAAAGGATATAGTGTCGATTTAAACTATAGTCCAACAAGTCGATCAAAAGGAGCCATTCGATATACAGCAGAAACATTATCCGATGCGGCAACATTCTATCCCAATTTCCTTGTCATGCCCGACCAAGGAGTTTTTACTCAAAAGAATCATAGCCTAATAGCAGATCTTTCAACAAGTTTTGATATCAGTGGAACGGAGATCAATTTTGACTTGAATTATTTAAATTCTTCAAAATCCTTTTCAGGTGATTATGAATTTTCTCAACTAAAGCTTGAAGGAAGTACCGGAATACGATTCGGAGGTTTAGGAAAGTTGGAGGTTACCGGCCGTTATCATACGACACTATCTGGGTTCGTGCCTGGCTGGGCCCTCTATCACTTCGAAACACGGAATAAATTCTTCTCGGCAGCAAGCTACTTCCGGGGTCTCGATCCATTCGAGTTTCAGGGTGATCAACTCTGGATGCTCTATGGTGAGCATAACTTCTATGACTTGCCGATGCGCATTCTTGGGATCACCCCATCGGAGTACCTGAACTTCCACTGGTTTGTCTTTGGCGGAATCGGAGAGGCCGATTTCCGATCCGAAGCGCCTCTCGGCATCCATACTACACATGACAAGCCCCATGGCGAGATCGGCGTGGGGATCGGTAATATTTTCAATATTCTGCGTCTGGAAGGAACGTGGCGCCTGACCCATAAGAAAGAGACGAATTTCTATCCGACACTATCGCTGGGATTCACATTTTAAGCCTTACGGAGCCGAATTGTAGTTGCCGTGGCGATGTTTTCCCCACGTTCTAAACGGTAATTCCATTTCTCTATGAAGATAGTGTTGCGTCTCTCTCTTTTTCTCATTCTGGTCGTAGGGTTCATGCAAATGACAGGCTGCGGCAGCGCTGCCGAGCTCTCAAGTGCCAAACTCTATCGCGAGCAGCGTAATTTCATCAAGGCAGAGCAATTGATCGAGCAGGGGCTTGCGAAAGACCCGACAAGCGACGAGCTCTGGGCGCTGTATATGAAGAATCTTTTCGATCTCAAGAAGTACGAAAAGATCGCATCGGTGATCGATACGGCATCGGTATATGCTGTACAGAATCGCGCGCAAGTCGAGCTGGTTCGTCGCAACACGTGGGTCGAATTGTATAATGGTGCCGTTGCCGCCTATCAGCAGAATCCCGACAGCAAAGAGCAGCAGGATGCTGCGATCGGTTTGCTGCAGTCGGCGATCCAGGTATATCCGGATCAGCCGGAAGCCTATGAGTTGCTCGGCGATGTCTACTATTCGGCCGGCGATACAGTAAAGTATATTTCAACCTATGAGCAGGCACTGCGACAAGTTCGCTCCCTGCACGATCAGGGTGTGGCACTTGGGCTCACGTTGAAGATGGAGCCATCGGCAGCGGAAGCTGCGATCGGCGGTGCGCCGGCAAAGATGAAGACGCTCCCGCTGCAATCCGAAGGCGATTCGATCCTGATCTACTCGTATCCGAGTAAAGAGGCCTATATCTATTTTGTGAGGACAAAACGCCAACCGAAGTATCAGCTCCATGGCTGGCGCTTCACGACAAGCGAAGCTCTCGGCGATGCGCCACTCGGTGTTTCGCTCCAGCCGTATAAGTCTATCGCACAGGTACATCTCGATCGCGGTAATGCAGCACTTGCAAAAGGTGACAAGGGCACCGCTGAGCGTGAGTACGATCAGGCAGTCCCGCTGCTGATCGCCGTGCAGCGTCTCGACCCGAGCGATCAAAGCGCAGGCAGCATTATTCCCGATATTTACCGCCAGCTTGGCGACGTCGAGCGTGCGAAGTCGGAGTACGAGCGTATGCTCGCCGAGCGTCCGTCGAAGCAGCTGTATGCTTCGTATGGCGTCGTGCTGATGAATAGCGGCAACTATCAGGGAGCCATCGATGCCTTCAACAAGGCGCTAGAGATCGACGCAGGGTTTGAGAATGCTCTTTTCAACATCGGCGCTACTTACCAGAACTGGGCCGTTGCCGAATCGAAAAAGGGTGGCAAAGATGCTTCGAAAGAAATGTATGCCAAGCTTGAGAAGGCCGTTGAGTATTTTGAGAAAGTACATGCGATCAATCGTCAGGATTTCGCAAGCATTGGGTACCTTATCGAAAACTACGAGATCCTCGGCAAAAAAGATAAGGCGAGTTCCTATCTCACAGCGCTTGATAATTTGAAGTCAACGCCGGCAGCAAACAGTCCCGCATACTGGGATCTTGTCGGTAAGGTCTACGCGAAGGTCGATGCGACAAAAGCGGCCGATGCGTACAAGAAAGCGGACACGCTTCGTAAATAAAATTTTAAGATCATAATTTAATGGACCAAAACGAACAGCAGACACAGCAGTTACAGATCGAACTTGGAGAAAAAGAAGCCGAAGGCATTTACTCCAATCTCGCAATAATCACGCATTCACCGGCAGAGTTTATCCTCGACTATACCCGCGTTACTCCCGGTGTGCCACGCGCACGAGTCCTTTCGCGCATTATCATGACGCCGCAGCACATGAAGCTGCTCCTGAATGCGATGCGTGAGAATATCGACCGCTACGAAGAGCAGTACGGCGAGATCCGCGTCGACGGCCAGAGCTCGAATCCATTCGGCTTCCGCACCGGCCCGGCTCCGGGTGGCAGCGGTACGCCAAGCGGTGGCGGTGGGAAAGTACACTAATCGTTTATCATACCAATGGTAGTATTATCAGCAATCTATAAGACGCCCGAAGATGCAGCGGCATTCGATGAGCATTATCAGAATGTGCATACGCCGCTTGTGAAGCAAGTCCCTGGCCTGAAGAATATGGAGGTGATCCGGTTCTCGAAGATGATCACGCCGCCGACTTCGGCAGTGAGCGAGCAACCGTATATGCAGTGCAACATGTACTTCGATACGATGGACACGTTCAAAGCTGCAATGGCCTCCGACGAGAACAAGGCAGCAGGCAAGGACCTCATGAGATTTGCGGGTCCGTTAGTAACAATGTGTATTGGGGAGGTGAAGAGTTAAGGGGCAGACTGCGATGGACTCCGATTTAAACACGACGGACACTAAGGGGACACAACGGTCCACAAAGGTTTTTGACGCAATTCCTAATTCGACGGAGCAGTTAGGCAGGCTAGTGCTGGACTGTGCGTTTAGAGTCCATACCAATCTCGGTCCTGGTCTTTTGGAATCCGTTTATAAGACCTGCATGGTGTTTGAGTTAAGACGGATCGGTGTTGCAGTCGATACGGAAGTGCCTGTGCCGGTTGTATACGAAGGTGTTACCTTAGACAAAGAGCTCTATATCGATCTTCTTGTCGGCAATGAGATCATTGTTGAATTGAAAGCTGTAGAGCAGATGAATCCGGTTTACGAGGCACAGTTACTTACATATTTGAAACTCACCGGAAAACGTTTGGGATATCTCATCAACTTTACCGTACCACATTTGAAGGACGGTATTCGCAGACGTGTAGTTTAAACGTTGTGAACCTTAGTGTACCCTTTGTGCCTTTGTGTTAAAATCCCCCTCGGACTTAAAGTCCCTTCCAAAATTGTTATATAGAAAATAATTTTTCCCTATGGCAAAACGCGTATCGCAAGAACTTAACCCGTATCAGGAAAAGCGGTCGTTTAACTTTACTCATATTCTGTATGAGAAGAAAGATTACGTCGCAACGGTCACGATCAACCGTCCCGAAGTACTCAACTGCCTCAACCTCACGACGCTGCGTGAGATGCTGGTAGCCTTCGAGGATGTTTCCTGGGACGACGATATTGCCGTGCTCGTGATCACGGGTGCCGGCGACCGTTCATTCTGCACAGGCGCCGATCTCAAAGAGCAGGAAGAATTCTTCCTCGGCAATCCCAACGACTACTATAAGTGGATGCGCGTCTTTATCGAGATGCATGAGCGTCTGCGCAATATCGGCAAGCCG
>JANWLI010000011.1 GCA_025450975.1 Candidatus Kapaibacterium sp.
CCGGCACGTCGATGAAGGATTGGGCGCACGTCAACGCCATGGCTTCAACCTATAAGGTGACGCTCCGCAACGACTCCGACGCAACGGCCTTGCTTGCGATTCAGGGCGAGCAGGCTATCAAAGTTTTGCAGAAGCTGACCGATGTCGATCTTGACACGATCCCCTACTATACTTTTCTCGAAGGCACGCTTGCGGGCGTGAAGATGATCATCTCGCGCACCGGCTACACCGGCGAGAAGGGAATCGAGCTGTATTTCTCCAGCGAGGAAAAAACGGCATCGCAGGTTTGGGATGCGATCTTCGAAGCAGGCGCTTCGGAAAAGATCGAACCCATCGGCCTCGGTGCACGCGATACACTCCGCCTCGAAATGGGCTACTGCCTCTACGGCAATGACATCGACGAGACCACGAATCCGCTCGAGGCAGGACTCGGCTGGATCACAAAGTTGAAAAAGACACCGGCCTCGATCGCGCACGCAGCACTTGTCAAGCAGAAAGAAGACGGCCTCAAGCGCAAACTTGTTGGCTTCATGATCGATGAACGCGGTGCGATCGCACGTCATGGACATAAGATCTATGATGCTACAGGACAAGAGATCGGCGTAGTCACCAGCGGCACGATGTCGCCAACACTCGGCAAAGCCATCGGCCTTGCCTATGTGCCGACCGAACTTGCAAAACCCGATCATGAGATCACGATCGAGATCCGTCCGGGTAAACGTGCAGTCGCCAAGACTGCGAAAATTCCATTTATCGCTCGCGACACCAAGTGAACATGGGCCTTGAGCTGAAGAATGTGACCATGCGCTTCGGCGGTCTGACTGCCGTCGGCGATCTCGCCGCAGCCGTTGCGCCGGATTCGCTGATCGGCCTCATCGGTCCGAACGGCGCAGGCAAGACGACCGTCTTCAACGTCATCACCGGCGTCTACCATCCGACAAGTGGCGACGTTGTCTTTCAGGGCAAGAGCATCAAAGGCTTGAAGACGAACGAGATCACGCGCTGCGGCATCTCGCGCACCTTCCAGAACATCAGACTTTTCCGCGGACTTTCCGTCTTCGATAACATCCGCGTCTCGCATGCACCACGAGCGAAGTATCGGACGCTCGGTTCACTCATGCGCCTCGGAGGATTCTACAAAGCGGAAAAAGAAGTTACCGATCGCATCGAGAAGCTCCTTGAATTTTTCAACCTGCGCGACATGCGCGACGAGATGGCTACCAGCCTTCCGTACGGAGGGCAGCGCAAACTTGAGATCATCCGCGCACTTGCAACCGAACCGAAGCTGCTTCTGCTCGATGAACCCGGTGCCGGCATGAATCCGACGGAGAAGCACGACCTCATGCGCCTGATCAAACAGATCCGCGACGAGTTCGACGTTGCCGTGCTTCTGATCGAACACGATATGAATCTTGTCATGGGTGTCTGCGAACGCATCTTCGTGCTCGACTACGGCGTGAAGATCGCCGAAGGTTCGCCGCACGAGATCCAGACAAATCCGAAGGTGATCGAAGCGTATCTTGGGGAGGTAGTGACCTGATGCTTTCCGTTCGCGATCTCCATGTTTCCTACGGCCAGATCAAAGCGATCAAAGGCATTTCGATCACCGTCGATACCGGCAGCATCGTCACACTTATCGGCGCAAACGGTGCGGGCAAGACGACACTCCTTCGCACGATCAGCGGACTCATCAAACCAAAGAGCGGAACAGTCACTGTCGGCAGCGACGAACTCACTGCGCTTCCTCCGCACGAGATCGTCAAGCGCGGCATTGCGCACTCGCCCGAAGGTCGCATGATCTTCGCAAATCTTACCGTGAACGAGAATCTTAAGATGGGTGCGTATCTGCGAAAAGATACCGATGGTATCGCACGCGATATGGACTACGTCTTCAGTATTTTCCCGCGCCTGAAAGAACGCATCGCACAAGCAGGCGGAACACTCTCCGGCGGTGAGCAGCAGATGCTTGCCATCGGCCGCGCGCTCATGTCGCAGCCAAAAGTATTACTCCTCGACGAACCCTCGCTCGGTATTGCGCCGATCCTCGTGCGCACGATCTTCGAGAAGATCGTCGAGATCAATAAGAACCTCGGCGTCACCGTCCTCCTCGTCGAGCAAAATGCGAACATGGCACTGGCCGTAGCTTCCAAGGGCTACGTCCTCGAAACCGGCTGCATCGTCCTCGAAGGCAAAGCCTCCGACCTCGCCGAAGACGAGAACGTCAAGAAGGCCTACCTGGGCGGGCATTAAATCTTCCGGCGCCTCGTTTATTGCCATGAAACTTCCAGTGTTGTGGAGGGTTATTCGTCGGTATACTACTAACCTTTAAGAGAATCATATGCGGTACCTCATTCTGCTCGTCACACTTTGTGTGATCTCCGCTGCATCACTGGCGCAAACGCTTCCGCGCTATCCCCAGGTCGAAGAGCGCATTGCCGAGATCAAAAAGCGCGAGCTCGCCGATCCGAAAAAAGCCAAGTTCTGGCGCAAAGGCGACAGCTACGAACGCCTCGTACGCATGCACATCCTGCATGATATTGGACTTTTCAAAGCTACGCCGTCGGCAAAGAGCGACGAAACAGAGATCCTGTTCGCAGAAAAAGATACGGTTGTTAATGCGTCGAACACAACGACGAGCCAGGATGAGACGACGATCTCCATAAACCGCAAGAACAAGAAGATCATCGTCGCAAGTGCCAACGATGCCGGTATGTATACGGGTGGTATGCCGATCTATCGTACATCGAATGGGGGAAAGAACTGGACCAAGCCGAGTGGATCGGCAAGACGTGTTGCCTCGCCCCAGGATTATATTCCCCTCGGCGACCCGATCATTACGTGTTCGAACGACGGATACTTTTACTTCTCGTATCTGACAACAAATATTACTAGTTCGTTTGCGAACACGACAAATATCACCGTTGCAAAAAGCCTTGACGGTCTCACCTGGGAACATTGCGGCAACGTCGTGCCGATCGAAGACGAGATCAACTTCGAAGATAAAGAGGTGATCTGCGTGGATAATTCACCTGGAAGCCAGTGGAAGGGACGCCTCTACGTCATCTGGAACAGGTTCGACATGGATTCCTTCGAGCCGATGATGGCCCTTGCATCGAGCGACGACCAGGGCGCAACATGGAAGATCACACCGGACATTGTCGAAGGCAGCTCATTCCCGATCGTGCGCATCGGCCTAAACGGCGAAGTATATGCGGGCACGAGCGTGGCCGAAACGCATAGTGTCGTGCTCTCGACCGATGGCGGTTCGACCTTCAAGGAGATCTTCAGCATGGATTTCAACGATCTCCCGTCGAATGTCGAAGGCCGCCCTTCGCTCAAAGGCGAATTTGGTCCGCGCATCTATCCGTTCGTCAGTTTTGATATCGATAAAGCAGGTGGCATTCATCTCGTCTACGGTACCTGGAGCGGCGAGGCTTCGCAGATCCACTATACGTACACTGCCGATAAGGGCAAGAACTGGAGCACATCGCAGATCGTCGGCATCGCCAACCCTGCTTCGAACGATGAGGAGAAAGATCGTTTCTTCCCGTGGGTCACTGTCGATCAGATCACCGGCGAAGCATACGTACTCTACTATACATCCGAGCACGATCCGGATAATATCATGACGACGGTCATGCGCCAAAAGCTGACGCCCGTGTTAACCGAGCATCCGCTTCCGGTTGCAAAGACACCGTTCGATCCGACGGTCGTCGATATCAGTCAAAGCGGCACCTCGTTCATCGGCGACTACATTGGCAGCGATGCCCACGACAGCGTCTATGCAGCATGCTGGATGGGACTGCAAGGTTCGCGAAAAGACGGCGATGTCTTTGTGTTCGTTTCTAATCCATTACCGCAGGATAGTGTGACGGTCAGCGTCGGGCCAACTGTTGTCGACGGGTCAGTGCCGGTGATCTCCTGGATCAGCCCGAATCCGGCAAAGGCAGACCGCGTCAGTGTTTCGTATTTCTCTCCAACAACTACTTCGATCACAGCTGAGCTTTTCACGATCGATGGTAAACTTCTCGTCTCGCTGTATTCAGGCATAGCTGATGAGGGTACGTCGACGCTGGACCTGCATCTTCCAGCCGTCGCGAACGGCTCGTACTTCCTGAAAGTCACGTCGCAGGCAGGATCTGCTCAGCGACAGATCGTCATCGCGCGCTAATCTTCTTTGCGATCTTAGTTTTCTTTGTTTCTTTGTGTTGAAAACCCCAACAAAGAGAAACAAAGAAAACTAATGATCCGCTAAGCGAAACGTGCCGTCCTGCATCGTTGTTTTCCTCGCCTTAATTGCTATCTCATCATCGTCAACATGCCAAATCGCGGCCCGATCTCCACGTTCATCGAGCATCAGTATCGTCACTTCAACGCTGCAACCGTCATCGACGCAGCCAAAGCGTATGAGCAGCATCTTGCCGAAGGCGGGAAGATGATGATCACCCTCGCCGGCGCCATGAGCACGGCCGAACTTGGCATCTCGCTTGCCGAGATGATCCGTCAGGATAAAGTGCAGATCATCTCCTGCACGGGCGCGAACCTCGAAGAAGATGTCATGAATCTCGTCGCGCACTCGCACTATAAGCGCGTGCCGCATTACCGCGACCTCTCGCCAAAAGACGAATGGGAATTGCTCGAAGGCGGATTCAATCGCGTCACCGATACGTGCATTCCCGAAGAAGAAGCATTCCGCCGCATCCAGAAACACATTCACAAGATCTGGACAGATGCGCAGGATGCGGGCGAGCGCTACCTGCCGCACGAGTACATGTACAAGCTGCTCAACTCCGGCGTCATGAAAGAGTACTACGAGATCGATCCGAAAGACTCATGGATGATCGCCGCCGCCGAGAAGAACCTGCCGATGGTCGTCCCCGGCTGGGAAGATTCGACGATGGGAAATATCTTTGCCTCGTACTGCATCAAAGGCGAACTGCAGCCGACGACGATGAAGAGCGGCATCGACTATATGGTCCAGCTTGCAGACTGGTACCGCAAGAACTCTGCCGGCAAGGGCGTCGGCTTCTTCCAGATCGGCGGCGGCATCGCAGGCGATTTCCCGATCTGCGTCGTCCCCATGATGTACCAGGACCTCGAATGGCACGACGTGCCATTCTGGAGCTACTTCTGCCAGATCTCCGACTCGACGACCAGCTTCGGCTCGTACTCCGGCGCCGTCCCGAACGAGAAGATCACCTGGGGCAAGCTCGGCATCGACACGCCAAAAGTCGTCATCGAATCCGACGCAACCATCGTCGCACCCCTTATCTTTGCATGGTTGCTGGGGCAGTAAATCCCCGGCAGCTGTGCCCATGAAACAGCTCCTCGTACTCATATGCCTCCTCGCCGCCTCGCTTAGCGCGAGCGCCCAGAACTGGTTCCGCACTGCGGGGCCTGTGGAAGATGATGTGTTCGATGTATGTATTGATAGCAATGGTGTCCTCTATGCTGTGACACCGCTTGGAGTGAATCGTTCGACAAATGGTGGTGCACATTGGACCCGGCCGTTTCTCTTCCCAGCACGATCGACAACAGGTCGCATAACCATTGCAGTAAATGGAGCCATTGTTGTCTCAACGGACAACGCCATCTATGTTTCTAACGATAGGGGAAACAGTTTTATACTCCGAGATGAGGATATGAGGGGGAGTATTAATCAGATTGCGACAACGTCCAATGGAAGAATAGTTGTTGTTCACATGACGAAATTCGTGTACTCCGATGATAACGGTACCAAGTGGAAGTCATGTAGTATTGCAGGTATGCTCGAGCACGATGAACATCCGGTTGTGGTCGGAGCCTCACATGATACGCTGATCACACTTAACCAGTCCTACATGTATGCGTCTTTCAACAACGGTGCATCCTGGAAGATCTATCACGGATTTTTTAACACTCAGGGGGCAAAGCGACTCCTGATCCATCCTAACGGGCTATGGATACGACTCCATATGAATACGTTGCTGTGCTCCAGCGATAGTGGCAATTGGCACCCGTTATCGGGCGCCCCGTGGATTCCCCAGTTTTATACCGCAGATATTATGCGTGACGGATCAATCCTTCTGTCATCTTCAAGAGGAGTGTATTTCATAAAAGATACCTCAGAGTGGATTGATATTAGTGAAGGATTTATTAATAAAGATACAAATATCGCGTATAAAGCAACTCGATTCATTGAAGACCCAAAGAGTGGCGTCTACTATGCTGCCACAACGAGTGTAGGAGTATTGAGAAGCACTCCATTAACTCAAGCCAGCGATGATCAAACTAAGTCGCGTGTCCTGAGCATCTCTCCGAACCCCTTCACTGATAAGACTGTGCTCCGCTTCACCGCCGATGTTCCAATGTGGCAGCAAGTCGAACTCCGCAACATTCTCGGCGCAGTTGTCTGGAAGAAGAGCCGCGAGTATTCCACCGCCGTGACTAACACGCTATCCATCACCGTGCCCGGCCTCCCACCCGGCAACTACCTCCTCGTCCTCCGCACGAACGAGCGAACCGAAACGCAGTGGGTAACGATTGTTAAGTGACGGGGTACATATACATCGATGAAGGCATTTCTCATATTCAGCCTCCTTGTCATCACTTGCTCGGGTGCGAATGCGCAGAACTGGATGCAGACTGCTGGCCCCGTCGAAGACAAAGTGTTCGATCTGTGCGTCGCCCCGACCGGCTGGGTCTTTGCCATGACACCGTTCGGTCTTAACCGTTCAACCAATGGCGGTGCGCACTGGACGCGGCCCTTCCAGTTTTCTCGCTCCACCGATACCGTCCGGATCGTCATCGCGCCCAACGGGAACATCATCTTCTCCGGCGACAGCGGCATTTGGCTGACACCAGATAATGGCGAGAGCTTTCAACACTGCTACGTCTCTCCAAAAGCACCAACGGCTGTGTATCAATTTTCTGTTGCCGCTTCCGGCAGGATATTTGCTTGTGGCGGATTCGGGCTTGTCAAATCCGACGATAACGGCCTGACGTGGCAGGCCTCACAAAGCGGCGTCGACCCAACGCAGCTCGGTGTCTTCGCAGTGGGTGCCGGTAACGATACCGTGATCGCACTTCATCGCAACTTATATTTGTCCTGGAATAATGGCGATACCTGGGAGCAGGCAAATGGAAGTGTTTCTAATTTTGGAACACGACTCTTTATCTATCCCGATAACTCGTGGGTCGTCTGTACGCGTGTCGGTATCATCCGCAAAAAAGACCCATCGCTAATCTGGTCCGAAGGATGGGAAGTATTAGAAGGCGGCATGATCCCGATACACCAGTCATACTTTACTTGCGACAGAATGGAAGATGGATCGGTCTTGGTATCAACCCTCCACGATCTCTGGCTCCTCAATAAGGACTTTGTTCCGGTGCGCGCGGTAACCGGAGGATTTCCGGTAGATTCCGTCGGCAATATTCACATTATTTGGCGCGTGGGATATGATAAACTTAGCGACACCTATTACGCTGCAACAGGCAATGCCGGCGTATGGAAAACGACAACGCCGCTTGCTGTCTCCGAGCACGAGAGCGCGGAGAATAGAGTGTCTATCTATCCGAATCCGGCGCAAGATCAGGTAACGATCGACTTCCATGTCGATGAGCAGGCACTCGTCGAGATCACTTTTTATAATATCCTCGGCGCTACGCGATTGCAGACTAAGCAGTATGTTGTGGCCGGAGAGAATTCAATTTCTATAAATACAGGCGCACTTCCGCCCGGAAATTACTTGCTTACCCTCAGGGTGAATGGAACAGTCCAAACGGAGTGGGTGAGTGTTGTGAGATAAAGACATGAAGTATCTTTTTCTACTAAGCTTTCTTGTTTTTGCAGCGTCAGCATCGGCGCAGATCTGGCAACAAACAGCCGGTCCGGTTGAAGACAATGTGTTTGATCTTTGTATCGATTCAAATGGCATGCTCTTCGCAATGACGCCAATGGGGTTGAACCGGTCCACCAATGGCGGCGATCATTGGACGCGTCCATTTACATTTAGCGTGGCGACAAGTCGAGCGAGCATGATCGTTGCTCAAAATGGGAATATTGTGTTCGCTTGCGACAGTGGCATATACGTTACCACTGATGGTGGTGAAACGGTGCGCAAAACCTATGTTGCCGGGTCGATCACGGACAAACATTTCCAGTTTGCAATTAGCGGCTCCGGTAGAATCTTTACAGCGAGAACGACCGGTACATTCTGTTCAGATGATCATGGCCTTACATGGAGAAAGGCCGACAAAGACATCCCCATACATTTGTTGGCTACTTATGGTATAGCTGCTTCTCATGATTCAGTCTTTTCTGTCCGTGAGTCACGACTCTACATGTCAACAAATAATGGGGAAGATTGGCCGTTATTTGGTTCTCCGGTATACCAGGGGTTTCGATTAACGATTCTGCGAGATGGTTCTCGAGTAATGCTAACAAGTGCTGGTGTCTACCTGAATAGGGGTGAAACCATAGGTGGCCACTGGGAATCGCTGACCAATGCCCAGATCAACTCAACGGCGGAATTCACGTCATTCGACAAGATGCACGATGGCAGGGTATTTGTCGGAATGAGTAATGGACGTATTTATACCTCAATTGACCTTGTGGATTGGGAATTGATCTACAGTGGACTCGAAGGCAGTAAGGCAGTAAAGCGAGTGGTGTCTTATAGAAAGGATAATACGTATTATGTCGCTACTGGACTCGGCGTATTCAAAAACCGCTATCCACTTTCGGTCAATGCAACCCAGAGTCGTAATTTTTTGCAGCTCTTCCCGAATCCTCTCACATCTTCGGCAATAATTTCCTTTTCACTGGATGCGCCATCGGAAGTGGTCATGCGCATTGCCGACCATCTCGGAAGATACTTAATAACAGAAAATCTTAGGCTAAGCGAAGGCCAACACGACGTGCCGATCGACATGCAGCAACTCCCTTCAGGAAGTTACCTACTTACGTTTCGTGCCGGAAGTTATCGCGAAACGAGAGTGATCGTCGTCGTGAAGTAGTTTAGTAGTAGTAGTACCCGAAAATAATATCCATCTCGTCGGTACTCTGGAGGCCGAACTCGATCGTGCGGTTGGTCGTGTTATTGTAGGTCGCTTCGCTGACGACTGCCTCGCCGGGATTGATCGTTACCGGCGGATCGAGATACTTCACGCCCGGATGCGCCCAGTCTGTCGTCTCAAAGATGATCTCGCCGTTGCGCGGTCCGCCCTTGACCCTCACGACAAAACGCTCCATCCACTGATGCGTATGCGACGTGAGCATGATCACCTTCATCGGCTTGTTCTCCGTGTTTGGGAAAACCGTTGTGATTGTCGTGCGCTTCTGCGGCGGGAGTACAAACTCAAAGTTGCCAAGATTCAGCGGCTGCGCAACATGCTGCACCTCTGATGCTGGCATTGTGTACAGGTTCGCATAGCACTCTCCGGTAAACTTCGCGTTCGATCTATTTACGTAGTGCGCATTAAGATCGAGCATAGCATTCGCCGGCAGCTCGAATGCGACGCCGGGAGGGAACCGGTAGTCCACATCGCCACCCATCTGCGTACCGCCCGTATAGACATGATACTGCATCGGCGCGATGTTGTCGTAATCTAAGGTGCCATTCGGGAAGCGGATATCACGGACGACATCCGGTTCGGGATACAGCCCGGCTGGTGTGGTCTTCTCAAATGTGTAGAGCACAAAGTGATGGCTGCCCGTACGCATCTTCGTCTGGATACGATTAACGTAGATCGGCTCCGTGTTGCCAACTTCTCTGTAGACGAATAGCTCGCGCTCGAATTTCGCCGCAACTTCGAACGGCTCCATCGAAAGCTGATACCCGGTCCCCGGCGCCGGCGGAAGCAGCGGCGTGAATGCTTCGAGCGGGACCTCCGTCGTATCGTCAAGCAGCTTCGGATCGACATCGTCGCCCGTCTTGAGTGCGCCGAGTGCGATCCACTGCTTGATAAACTCCATCTGCCCAACCGTTAAGCGCGTCCCGCCCAGCGGCATCTTCGCGCCGTAGTCTTTTCCATCGGGAATGCCGTGGATCTTCATGTAGAGAAAACTCAGGTCCGGAAAGCCCGCTTTCACGCGCAACAGGCCATCCGTCTTCGCATTCGGCAACTTCGCAGCGACACCAACAAGCTGCTCGTAGGCAACGTCGGAAGTAAGAATGAGGCCCGACTCCGCAGCGAACTGCGAACCGGCAACGTGACATCCGGCGGTCGCGCAACTCGGCGTCAGCACCTTCTGCTGCAGACGAGCAAAACTTGTGTTCGGATTTGTATTCGGCGAAGTCGTTTCTTCCTGGGACGAACAGGAAAAGAGAGTGAATGCTGCAACACTAAGGCAGGCTAACGTGACAAATTTCATATCCAGCAGTGCGGGTTAAGTAACGACAATTGCTAACAATACGAGAGGAAAAAAGTTACCTCAGCCACCGCAGCGGATTTTGCCGCGCTCTGCCTTTCCAGACTTCGAAGTGCACGATCGGCCCGAGTTCCGGATTCTCGCCGCTGCGGCCAATCGTCTGGCCGCGGCTGACCTTCGATCCGCGGCTCACTGACACACCCGATAGCTCCGCATACACTGTATGCAGCCCGCCGCCGTGGCTGACGATAATGATCGAGCCGTAGCCGGGAAGCGTGCTCACTGATGCGACCGTGCCCGCCTCGGCTGCGACGACCGTCGTGCCACTCGGCGCGCCGATATCGACGCCAAGATTCATCGTTACCGTGCCAAGCTCGGCATTGCGCTGCTCGCCGTAACCCTGCACGATCCGGCGCGAACTCACCGGCCACGACAGCGATCGCGGTCCTTCCATGTTCGGGATCGGCTTCGCATCGTCACGCTCTTCGCGCTTTTGTTTTTCGCTGAGTTTCTTGCCTTCTTTGCGAATGCGCTCACGCTCGGCCAGACGCTTCTTGCGCGCTTCAAGCTTGGCCTTGCGCTCGGCTTCTTCTTTTGCGATAAGGTTGGCGATAATGCCTTCAAGCTTCTTCGCGCTGGCCTTTCGTTTGGCAAGCTCCTGTACAAGCAAGCGTTTTCGAGCCTGTACTTGCTTTAGCTCTTCTGCTTTGCGCTGTTTCTCCACTTGCGCCTGCTGCTGTGCCTTGTTTGCGGCTGCGATCTTCGACTTCTCCGCTTCAAGCGACGACGACACATCGACAATGTCATCGGCGATCTCCGTACGCGTTGAATCCAGTCGCGCCTGATTGCCCATCATCGCGCCGGCAACAAGCGATCCGTAGTAGGCCTGCCGTCCGCGCTCCGTGGCAGCCTGAGGTGCAACGAACGTCTCCGCTTCACTACGCTCTCGGTAGATGCCGCCAGTATAGCGGCGCACGACATCATCGCGATACGCATTCTTGAGGCCGGTGATCGAGCGGGATACTGTCTGGAAGTTCTCATCGAGTTCGCGAAGCTCATGCTGCATTTCCGATGCCGTTGAGCGAAGCTGCCCAAGCTGCGAGCGTAGATCTTTCATGCGTTTATCGTAGGCAGCGATCGAGGCCGACGTCGTCCGCTCCTTCCGGCCTTCTTCGGCAAGCTCGCGCTCGACGCGGGAGATCTCCTGCCGCAGCTTAGCTAGTTCAGATTCTGTGGATCTGCGCTCGGGCGAGGGTTGGGTAACGGTCTTCTTTGGCTTTTTCTTTTTGGAGAGGACGTCACTATCGGCTGCCATAAGCAAACCGAAGATTATCAAGGTAAACGCAAGCGTATGCTGCTTCCGACGCACGAAGTGTTAACTTTGCGATAACGAGAAAAGTTGGTTGCCTCTGCGGATTACTCCGCGACTCTGCGTCTCTGCGGTTAGCTCC
>JANWLI010000012.1 GCA_025450975.1 Candidatus Kapaibacterium sp.
CTTGTTCTCTGCGACATTCTCCGATTCTTCTGCAAAGCGGCTCCCCATCGTAAAGGGGGTCCAGCTTGGGACCTACCAGACACTTACCAGAATATTTTGTATTTCCCAGCGTGACCGCGATGCGTTCGTTGCCTATGGTGTGGATGAGGACAATGTTGAAGTGGCAGGCGATACGCGTTACGATCAGGTAGTACAACGAAAGGACGCATCTGAGGAAAAACATCTGGAAATTCCAGGATCGCTTCATGATCGCTTAACTGCACACGGAGCATTCACCCTCGTTGCAGGCAGTACGTGGCCGGAAGATGAGCAGCTATTGCAAAAAGTGTGGACGGATGTTCTCGAAAAGCATGAGCATGCAATGCTTATTATTGCGCCGCATGAAGTAGACGAAGGACATCTTGCTGCATTGGAGGGGATGTTCACGCATACGGCGCGCTTATCGTTCTATAATGGCGCTCGTGTTGTCATCGTCGATAGTATTGGGAAGCTGTTTGATCTCTACCGGTATGCCTGCGTTGCCTACGTTGGTGGCGGGTTCGGCGCAGGAGTGCACAATGTGCTTGAGCCTGCAGTATGGGGAGCACCGGTCATTGTTGGGCCACGTCACGAGCGATCGCAGGAAGTTGGTATGCTTATCAAAAACAGTGGGGCGTTTGAAATTCAACATTCCGAAGTCCTCCTTTCACTCGTGCATTGGCTAGTAAATAAGAAGCAATGGGAAAAGGCCGGGTATATTGCGGAAATGTTTGTCGAACAAGGAAGAGGAGCACAGAGCCTCATAACATCATTCGCGCGAAAGTTAGCTACTCTTCATACGCCTTCTTGAAAGTCTTAATGGCATCGACGATGGCTTTGGCAAACTGTGCCTGTCCTTCCTTCGAACTCAGGACTTCTTCTTCTTTCGGATTCGAAATGAATGCCGTTTCGATCAGGACACTGGGCATTGCGGCGCCTACGAGTACATAAAACCCTGCCTGTTCCACGCCGTTATTTTTCAGACCGACGTGCTGTTTGAACTCCTTCTGCACGATCGCCGCAAATTTCTCCGAGTAGCGGATATCCTGCGCGCTCCGCATAGAGGTTAAGATAAACTCAATGTCGGAGAGTGCTTCGTAGCGCTTCTTGTCTTTTTCAAACTCGATGACTGCATTCTCACGGGCGGCGACGCGAATCGCGGCATCGGTTTTACCGGGACGAAGTATGTAGGTAGCAGTCCCATGTGCTTTCGAAGGTTTTTCCGCCGTCGAATTACAGTGAATGCTGATGAAGAGCTTACCTTTGTACTTGTTAGCTATTTCGCCTCGGCGGTAGAGCTCGATAAACTTGTCGTCGTCACGGGTATAGAATACTTTAATACCCGGCAGCGCTTCTTTAAGCAATTCACCGGTCTTTAAAGCAATAGCAAGGGTAGCTGTTTTTTCTTTGAAGCCGTGTGTGCCTATGGCTCCGGGGTCTTTACCGCCATGGCCGGCATCGAGGATGATGACGTCAAGCTTCGGCTTCCTGGTTTTTTTCTTTGTAGAGTCGGCTGCAGCGAGCGAATCGGTTTGCAGCAAAAGTGCCCATATGCTGCCGGAGACAAAGATCGCAGCAATGACAAGGAGCGGTATAAAAGCGCGCTTAGCGATAGTTGGTAAACTGGATCGGGAAGTCAAATTCTTTGGCCTTGATCTGCTGGATCGCCGTTTGGAGGTCATCCTTGCTCTTACCGGTAATACGAACGGCTTCGCCCTGGATCTGGGCTTGTACCTTCATTTTCGTATCCTTGACGAGCTTGGTTACCTCTTTTGCCTGCTCCGTAGTTAATCCGTTCTTGATCTTCACGACCGAACGCAGTGTATTACCGGCTGCCTGTTGCGGCTCGCCATAGTCAAGCGCCTTGAGCGAAATACCGCGTTTGATCATCTTCGCGTTCAGGATCTCGGTTAAGGCGCGGAGTTTCATATCATCGGCTGTTGCCAGCGTGATCGTATGCTCCTTTTGGTTGAGATCGATCGTTGTATTGCTGTCTTTGAAGTCATAGCGCTGCTCGACTTCTTTTTTTGCCTGATTGACAGCGTTATCTACTTCCTGGGCGTCGACTTCGGAGACGACATCGAATGAAAATTGCGTAGCCATTAGCCCTGTAACACTATATCTGCCTCCAGAAGTTTACTATTGTCTTATCTTTGTCGCCGAATGAAGTCGGCTATACGCTATTTACTAGCAATTGTTCTCTCTGGTGGTGCGCTCTATCTTGCGTTTCGCGGTCAGGACCTCGGAACATTACAGGATGAGCTCTTACGAACCAATATCTTTGCTTTATGCCTGGGGACGGCTCTGCAGCTCTTTGCTCATTTTATCAGGGCCTGGCGCTGGAAATACCTGTTGAAGCCCTTTAAAGAGCATACGAACCTCTTCACAGCATTTAAAGCCGTCATGGTAGGCTATGCGTTAAATAACGTGATCCCACGCGCAGGGGAAGTTGGCCGTCCACTGATCATCTCCAAGCGCGAGAAGATCCCGTTTGCCGGAGCACTGGGGACGATCGTATTGGAGCGTGTCTTCGACATTTTCATCGTAGGCGTGCTGCTGTTTATTTCCTATGTACTCTATGCAGATACCCTTACGGCGTCATTCCCTGAGCTGATCGCAACGACAACGCCTATTATTATCATCTTTATCGTGGCCCTTGTCTTTTTCATTGCAGCTGTGCTCAATGAAAAAGTCCATCACTTCATTGAACGGGTGATCGCGAAGATGCCGAAGAAGATCGCTGCCGCAGTTATCAAACTATTCAAAACATTTACTGACGGGTTGCGTGGACTTAACCGCCGTTCTGCATTGCCGCTTCTTGGGGGTACTGCAGTTGTCTGGTTTCTTTACTGGCTGTCGATGTATGCGTTCATGCTGACGTTGCCGTCGGCAGAATTTGGTGCTATCGGCTTCGGTGGGACGACACTCCTCCTTACGTTGTCGGCAATTGCTGTTGTTATCCCAACGCCCGGCGGGTTAGGGACCTACCATTACTTTATCAGCCAGACACTTATCCTTGTTTTTGCGATCGGATCGTCACGGGCGGTTGCATTTGCGACGCTTTCGCACTTTGCTCCTTACATTGTAGTGACGATCCTCGGTATTTTCTATGCCTTCCGCGAAGGTGTATCGCTCAAGATGAATACCACAAAAAAGAAGAGCCCCGATAACGAGGCTCTTCGATAGAATTCGTACGTCTGGTTTTTACTTACAAGTCTCAACGACGCGAACGGCAATACGTCTGTTCTGACGACGTGCCAGCTCGACCTGCGCTGCCTTGACCTTCTTACTGAGCTTTGGCTCTGGTACGAGGTTACGTGACGAGCCGTAGCCGATCGTACGGATGACCTTGTTCGGATTAACTCCCTGATCGACAAGCCATTGCTTCACGCGAGCTGCACGAAGATCGGAAAGCTCCTGGTTACGCTTGGCATCGCCTTCGGTCGAGGCATGACCTTCGATCTCAACCTTGATGTCGGCGCATTGCTCGACGAGGCCTTTGATCTTGTTGAGGTTCTCAAGCGTACCCGGTTCGGACATATCGAATGCATCCTGATTGACGAGGAAGATGACGCCCGGGAAGTTCGAAACCGTCTCAACCTTGGGCTTGACGGGGCAGCCATCCGGCGGAGAGCCTGCGGTAAGCGGGCACTTATCCTTGCCGTCGATCACCGTGTCATTGTCGGTATCGGCATTGTTCGGATTTGTGCGGGTCTCGTTGATCTCCTTCGCGTCGGTCAATCCATCGGTATCGCTATCCGGTTTTTTGGGATTGGTCTTGTATTGATTGACCTCATCGCCGTCGACGAGTGTATCGCCGTCGGTATCCGGCTTTTTCGGATCAGTGAGATTCTTGATCTCATCGCCATCGGTCAATCCGTCTTTATCCGTATCGGGACCGAGCGCGTCGGTGGTGTGCTTGTTGATCTCATCGCCGTCGGAAAGTCCGTCGCCATCGGTATCGGCTTTGTCGAGTGCCGTCTTATGGGTCATGGCCTCTGCGCCGTCAGCGAGTCCGTCACCGTCAGAATCCGCCTTGGTGGGGTTCGAGCTGTGCTTCTGGATCTCGTCACCGTCGGTAAGTGCATCGGCATCTGTATCGGTCGAGAGAGGGTTGGTCTTATGGTCGTTAACCTCACTACCGTCAGTCAATCCGTCGCTATCGGTGTCGGCATTTAGGGGGTTTGACTTATGTGCTTTGATCTCCGCTCCATCGTTGAGGCCATCGCCGTCGCTATCGGGAGTTACCGCATCGGTCTTATGCGTAAGGATCTCCTCGTTGTCGGCCAGTCCGTCGGCATCGGTATCGGACTTTGTTGGATCGGTATTGTAGGTTTTTACTTCCTCACCATCTCTGAGGCCATCACCATCGGTATCCGGATTCAACGGGTCGGTCTTGTAGATCTCGACTTCTGCCGCATCGCGGAGACCGTCTTTATCGGTATCCTGATCGCCGAAAATATAATAGCTTAAGCCAATACCGAATGTGAGGAAGGCATCGGATGTGCCACCTTCATTCGGCGGAGCTTGTCCACCGGGGTTCTTATCATAATAGTCATATGCGGGCTTTGAAAAATCATCAAGGAAATCGGTATTTGCTGCATGATAGAGTCCTTTGCCGTTAAAGACAAAGTTATCGCTTAAGTAGAGTTCATATCCGATGCCAAAGACAAAGCCGACGGTATTCTTCTCGTACTTTACGTAGGAAGAGTAGGGAAGTGCTTTATCCTGATTGAGGTTTCGAGGTTCGAAGTTTAGTAACTCGATACCGCCCATCACATAGGGTACAAACTCCTGCAGGGGGGCAAAATTAAAGGAAGCCAGAATCTCAAAGCCGCCGTGGCGTACCTTGTTCTTATCCTCTCGTTTAATATCGGTTGGCTGGCCGACATCACCGGGTTGTGGATAGAGTGCATCCGGATCACTAATACCCTGATCGAAGGGGCCGAAATACTTCGGATATGCTTTTAGGTTATCATCGTTGAGGCGCATGCGCATTTGGCCTCCGTTGTAGGCAACGTGGAGCGAAACATAGTCGAGGATATTCCAGCGAAGGAAGAGATCGCCGGAAAACCAGAACTGGTTGTCGCGGAAGTCGCCGTAGAGCTTATTGCCCATTGCGTCGAAGCCAAAGGCTATACGACCAGCGGTGCTCTGTCCCTGAGCCCCAATGGGAAGTAAGAAAGCTGAAAGCGCGAAAATGCAAAGGAACGTACTGATAATTCGTCTCATATTCTTTAATTATGATGCAATTCTTACAGGGGTGAGTCCCTGTAGTGTAAAAGCGTGAAACCGGAAATCCGGGGAGTGAGATACATGCTTCTTGACGCGAAGATACGAAAAATCAACGGATTTGCGTTATAAATTATCTAAAAAACTAAAATTATAGCGTGGTCAGCAGAACCTAATTTTTGGCCTGCCTGTTAAATGCAGGCTAAAATTACAGGATTTTTAATAGAATTAACGAATGCCGACAATTAACCAGCTCGTACGCCTAGGGCGCGAAGAACTGATGTATAAGAGCAAATCTCCTGCTCTGAAGAACTCGCCGCAGCGCCGCGGTGTGTGTACCCGTGTGTACACGACGACGCCTAAGAAGCCGAATTCGGCTATGCGTAAGGTAGCACGTGTTAAGCTCACGAGCCAGATCGAGGTCACGGCCTACATTCCGGGAGAAGGTCATAACCTGCAGGAGCACTCAATTGTGATGATCCGTGGCGGTCGAGTCAAGGATCTTCCGGGCGTTCGTTACCATATCATTCGCGGAACACTCGATACGCAGGGCGTACAGAACCGCAAACAGGCTCGCTCGAAATACGGCGCAAAGAAGCCTAAGGCATAAAGTTTATTCGGAGTCCGCGCCCTTCATTGGGTACGGATGGTGGTTGAATGGCTTCTCAGGTCAATTCAGCTCTTTTACAAATAGCATCTAGAGAATACTTACATGAGAAAACGTGCAGCCGTAAAACGGCACCGTACACCGGATCCCAAGTACAACGATGTCGTTGTCAGCCAATTCATCAATGCACTTATGCTTGATGGCAAAAAATCTACTGCGCAGCGTATTATGTACGAGGCAATGGAAGTAGCAGAGAAGAAGACCGGCCAGAATGGCCTCGAGCTGTTTCGCAAGGCAATGAATAATTCTTCGCCCGTGGTTGAAGTACGTTCGCGTCGCGTCGGTGGAGCTACGTACCAGGTACCGACCGAAGTGCGTCCCGAGCGCCGTCATGCGCTTGCCATGCGCTGGCTGATCACCTTCGCCCGTGCGCGCGGCGAAAAGTCGATGGCACAGCGTCTGGCTGCCGAGTTGATCTCTGCTTCGAACAACGAAGGCACGACGATCAAGAAGCGTGACGACACCCACCGTATGGCCGAAGCTAATAAGGCATTCGCACATTTCAGATTCTAAACATAC
The DNA here is from genome assembly GCA_025450975.1 of Candidatus Kapaibacterium sp. Taxonomy (GTDB): domain Bacteria; phylum Bacteroidota; class Ignavibacteria; order Palsa-1295; family Palsa-1295; genus JANWLI01. Next base: position 6,437 of record JANWLI010000012.1, read on the forward strand.
CATTTACGGTATATGAAAACGGCTCCTTTCGGAGCCGTTTTTTTTTATTTCCAATTCTTGGTATCGAGGATTATCGTTTGTCCGGGGCTTCCACAGGATTCATCTCCTGTTTCTGTCGAACCGTAGGAAAGTGTTACTTCAGGATTCATGACATTGATTGCCATGCTATCGGCTGTCTTTGCAAAGAACGATACATAGACTTCATCGGAAGTATTTGGAACACCATGTTCGGGTACCGGTCCTTCTGTCCGGAAGGTCCGTACTTCGCCGGCAGGGACATATTGCTTGACGACGACCGGGATCAGCCATTTGTTATAGCGAATGCGCTTATAAGTGAGTGTAAAGGTATCACTTTCGATGCCGGTGTTCATGATATCGATCGAGTAGATCGGGTAGTATCCAGAGTCGGTAAGATCAAGAAATCGAAAATCAATATCTTTGATGGCTGTGTCGGTATACGTTGAATCCAGGACAAGCGGGAGCGAATTTTTCGGATTGGGATCGCAGCATCCTGACCATAAGATGCCGGCTGAGGCAACGAGGACGAGGAGAAATGGGAACAAACGGTTAGACTTCATCTTTTTTTCTTTTGAATAATTTCGCAAGCAATCGAATGCCGAATCCCTGACGCTCCTGCATCACACGGTTGATGAGTATGAGTCCGACGGCAGCCAGGATGATATTAGCAGACCACATCCCGGACCACGGACTGATAATGCCTCGGTCAGCAAGTTTTTCGCCGCCAATAAGGAACGCCCAGTACACGATGAAGAATCCTATCGAGAGTCCGACACCAATGCCAATTCCTCCGCGGCGCGCAAGTGCGCCCAGCGGCGCTCCGAGCAGTACAAAGACAATACATGCTGCAGGCAGGGAATACTTCTTATGAATTTCGACAAGATACCCTCCGGCATCACGCCTGGTTAGGCTGATCTGTGTTGCGGACTCTGCTACCTGATGCACCGGATTTCGCAACTCAGCGCGCAGCATCTGTAACTTGATCGTATCGCGAAGCGAACTATCGGCGCTCACAGAAAAGCCACCGGACTCGGTGACCTGTTTTGCAAATGCTGAAAGCCGGGTCTTGAGGATCTTGGTATCACTAATGATTATGGTGTCGCGCGTACGGACATACGCCATAAGTTCATCGGCAGAAAGCTCGCGATCGCCACGTGTCTCTTCGTCTTCGCGAATAAACTCAAAGCCCGAGGCAGGAATACGAACTTCATGTTTGACAAATCTGCCGCGGCGATACTCATCAGCTTTAAGCGAGAATGCTTCATGGAGTTCGCCGCTGTCGAGCTGCATGATAAGCGTTTTGTAGTCGTTCGAAAAATTGATCCTTGCTTTCTTTGCCGTCAGGACGATGATTTCCTGCGGCGAAGAGTGGTCGTAGATGGTCACATCGCGCATCTCGTTTGTTCCGTGCACGACCTCCTTGGCGTAGATCGAATAATCGGGAAGTGCATTGTCGTCGGTAAATTCTCCTGCCTCGATCGAAAAGGTCGGCTTCTTACGCTTGATATCGTCCTGAAGGTTGCGAACGGCATGATTTGCGTCGGGCAGGACATCGTTGTTGAAGCGAAGGTCTGCAAAGGCAAGTAACGCTCCTAAGAGTACGACGGGAAACATCATCCGTACAAAGCTCACGCCGGCGGATTTCATCGCAGTGATCTCATTCGAAGCCGAAAGTGAGCCGAAGGCCATTAAACTTGCTACCAGCGATGCCATCGGCATGGCCAGCACTACCATCCACGCGAGATTGAGTGTAATGAGTTGGATGATCGTCCATGCGTCGATTCCTTTGCCGACGAGCTTATCGATGAAGCGCATCAGGAATTGTAGGAGGAAGACGAACATGATCACGGAGAATGCAAGGAAAAACGGGCCGATATGGGCCTTGAGGATGTAGCCCCATAGGCGGAAGGAGGTCTTCCACCACCCTCGTGAGAGTAGCGTATGCTTGAACCGTTCGGTCATTGTATCTTATCCAATACCAGTGGCTTAGGAAACGTTTCTTATATATATCTGCAGTTCGGAACGTTAGACTTTTACGGCTCTGTTAACTAAAGGTATCAATTTTTACCCGAAACCAAAGGGAGTAGTCTATCGAATAATTGAGACAATTTTGCCCTTTCCTGGTGGAATTGGGCAATACTAATCGCGATAATATTTGACTTAGCCGTTCTTAGCCATCGCAGGAGTTGCCTGTGAGCGGAGAACGTGTTGCTACTCTTTGAATACGTGTTGAAGGCTTCGGGAATTTGCTGTGCTCATGCGCACCGTGATCGGTATGCGTTTGTCGTCCTCCTGTTCGCACTAGCGATCCTGTCTTCGTGCGCCGGCCTAAAAAAATCTCCTACCAAAACCACCGATACCAAAGAAGGCGAAAAAGTTGGCGTCGTTTCCGATATCGATTCGGCTACGGCTGCTCTTGATAGCACTGCCCGCGACATTAAGGAAACCGTCGATGATATTAACGAGACGGTAGAAGGCGCGATCTCTGATGTTGGTGACTTCTTTGGTGGCCTGCTCGGCACGAAGAAGGACAGCGTTATGCTCGTTCCTCCGGAGCCGAAGAAAAGCCCTGCAGTTTCATCCGAACTCCCAGGATCCGATGGATTTCTGGCGACACCTGTCAAACGGGAAGTTGAATTCGACTCGCTTGGCAATGTTACTGTCTCTGACGAGTTTCTGGGCGCCGATGCAGATATTGCACTGACACAATCGACCGATGAGTACATAGCACAGCAGTTGGAAGAAGGGGCAAGTGAAGGATTGCGCGATGCGGCAGTAAAGCGTACAGCAACACTGAGCGCTCCCGGTGATGCAACGACGCCCGGTGGCACGGATAAGACTGAAGGCACAGGTTTGCTCAGCGAGTACGGATCAGTCACGATCCCCATCCCACCCTCGATCGTGCCTACGATCTTCGGCAAGCCGTCGATCAACTTACGCGTCAACGGCGACGTTGCTGTTCACCTCGCGTATCGCGATAATAAATTTCTTGCAACAACGGGTGCATTCTTTTCCGGTTCCGAAACGGGCCTCGACTTCCGGCAGGAAGTAAACATGAGTATTTCCGGATCGGTGGGCGATAAGATCAAAATCAGTACCGATTTCGGCAGCTTGCGCCAGTTCTCGTTCGAGAATTTGTTCAAGTTACAGTATCAGGGATATCCGGACGAGATCATCCAGTCGATCGAAGCAGGTAACATCTCGCTGAACACGCCTTCGAAGTATGTTGGTATCCAGTCGGCGCTCTTCGGCTTTAAGGCAGTCAATCGCTTTGGTCCATTGTACCTGACTGCCGTTGCCGCGCAGAAGAAAGGCGAGCGGCAGAATAAGAATTTTGGCGGCGGGCCGGGAAGTTCGACTGGGAATGAGTATAATATCCAGCCGTCTAACTATCGCCGAAACACCTTCTTTCTCGATACGTCGTTTATCTCGCGTTACGAACAGTACTATTCGCAAGAGCCGCCGGATGATTCGTACCCGGATCTTGTAAAGCCCCGAAGCGTCAGAGTATGGAAGACGACAACGCAACAAAGTATCAAACGAGCACTTGTCTATTCCTGGTATAGCTTGCCTCCGACCACACCTGTCGTCGGCACCTACGGCCCTCCGTTTCGTGTGAACGCAACAGGCAAGCTTGGACAATCGGGCTACTTTGAATTACTCGATACAAACCAGTATCGCGTCGACCATAAGACTGGAGTACTTACCCTCTATCAAGAACCTAGCGATATAGGGCAGTTCATCGCCGTAAGTTACATTGCCGAAGATGGCAGGCAGTACGGTGAAGAGGGAATTGGTAAAGATACTGTCGTGCTGAAGCTCATTAAAGGCGATCGTGCATTCACCGATACGTCAACGCCGACATTTAAGAACGTGCTGAAGAACTCCTACTATGTCGGAGCCACGAATGTCGATGCGAATGGATTTGTCGCTCGTATCACCTATACATTCCCGAATGGGCAGGTGTATGATCAGGTTCGCGCCGCACAAGGTAATCTCAAATCGATCTCGGTTACCGGTCTCGATCGCTATTCAAATAGCAGCCCCGGAATCAAGACGCCTGATGCACAGATCGATCTCTTCAACATCAACACGATCATCCTCGATAAACGGACAGGGACGCTGACCTTCCCGTATTTGCAGCCGTTTGGCAGGCGCATACTTGATTTCCATCGCGAGCAGCGACGTATCAATCCGGACTAC
>JANWLI010000013.1 GCA_025450975.1 Candidatus Kapaibacterium sp.
GAAGTTTCTATCGCGGAACAACTGCAAAGATCCATTTCATCAACATGACGACCCTAAAGGTGACAGACTCTATCGAGATCGGCGGCACAGATTATGTTGCTTCGCTTATCGATGCAGGCAGTAGCGCGTTCGTTCTTTACGGAAATCGCGTCGGCGTGTTAAACTTTAATGCGAAGGCGATCACAAATACGAGCCTGATCGCCAAATCGTACTATGGTGGTTACTTTGATGCAGAGTCCAATGAAGTATATCTTGGTACGGCTAAAGACTTCCAGACGAACGATACGGTTGACATTTACCATGCAGTTTCAGGCGACTTTAGACGTACCTTTTCTGTAGGAATTGCCGCAGGACATTTCTCCAAGTTCAGCGATGGTACGACGAAGAAGATCTTCATTCTCAATGAAGGACGCTTTGGCGGCAATAATGCCAGCCTTTCTTCTTTCAACTATAGTAACGCAGAAGTCAAGAACGACCTGGCTGTGGAACTGGGAGATGTCGGCAATGACATAATGGTAATGAACGGAAATCTCTATGTGCTGTTAAATGGGTCGCGAAAGATCGTTGTGCTCGATCCGGCAACGCTCCAGTAGTAAACTTCGTATTTTTGCAAGGTTATGAAAAAGAACGAATTGATCTTAGCATCGTCGCTCGTGGCGATCGGCATCGCTACACGATTGCTCTTTAACGAGCTGGGCCTTTGGAATTTCAATGCAGTGACGGCAAGCGCGATGTTCGCCGGTGCGTTCATTGCGTCGGCCCGGATGCGGTATATCATTCCACTCGTAACGATGTTCCTGACTGACGCTGTCCTTGGCTTCTACTATGCGCCGAGCATGGCCGTCAACTACGGAGCGTTGCTCATTGCCGTTATGGCAGGCACGGTCTATGCAACGAAGCCATCGTTGTTGAAGTACTTCATCGCCTTCCTCGGAAGTTCGGTGAGTTTCTTCGTCATCACGAACTTCGGCGCATGGATGTTCCAGACGATGGAGCCGCAGCTCTACCCAATGACTCTTGACGGGCTGATGACAGCGTACGCTGCTGCAATTCCGTTCTATCAGAACTCCGTTGCAAGTAATCTGTTATTCAGCGCAGTTATGTTTGGTGGGTTTGAATTGGCGAAAGTCTATCTGCCAAAAGAAACGGCTGTCGCACGATGAGCGTATTTGAATATTACTGTTAATTGATATTAGGTGTAAGGCTCCTCACGAGGGAGCCTTTTTTATGAAGGGAAGTATGCAGGCTCGGTTAGTATTAGAAAATGGTGTTGTATTTCGAGGGAATGCCTTTGGCGCGATCGAGAAAGCCAGAGGCGAGGGCGAAGTCGTCTTTACGACGGCGCTGACCGGCTATCAGGAGATCCTGACGGACCCATCGTTCGCGTGGCAGATCGTGACGATGACCAATCCGCTCATCGGCAATTACGGCACCAACGACGAAGACCTCGAAAGCATCAAGCCGTTTGTCGGTGGCTTCGTTATCCGCGAACTGAGCCGCCAGGTATCGAACTGGCGCTCACAGGCAAGTCTGCCTGACTTCCTGAAGCGTCACGATATTCGCGGCATCGAAGGCGTCGATACCAGAAAGCTCGTTCGTATTCTCCGCTCCGAGGGTGCGCTGCGCGGCATTATCAGTACAGAGCAGCTTCGCGATGAAGAATTACTCGAAGCAGTCCGAGCGCTTCCACTCATGGCTGGCCTTGACCTGACGAAGGGCGTGACGACAAAGGGGACGTACAAGGTTGCTGTAGAGAATGCAAAGTCGCCGCACGTAGTCGTTATCGATTACGGCATTAAGCAGAATATTATTAATAAGCTTCACGACCACGGCGCAGAGCTGACAGTCGTGCCATCGACGACTTCATTCGAAGAGATCGAGGGACACAAGCCTGATGGAATATTCCTTGCCAATGGCCCGGGCGATCCGGATGCTGTGAAAGACAGCCTTGAAACTGTGAAGCGACTTATCCATTCGGAGAAGTATCCGATCTTTGGCATATGCTTAGGGCACCAGTTGCTTTCACTCGCACTAGGAGCACAGACATATAAGTTGAAGTTTGGCCATCGCGGCGCGAATCATCCGGTAAAGAACCTTAAGACAGGGAAGATCGAGATCACTGCGCAGAACCATGGCTTTGCCGTCGATCCGGCGTCGATGCCGGATACATGTGAGCTGACGCATATCAATCTTAATGATAACACTGTTGAGGGATTTCGGCACAAGTCGCTGCCGATCTTCGCCGTACAATATCATCCTGAGGCATCACCAGGACCGCACGAAAGCGATTATCTTTTCGACGATTTCATGGAAGCGCTGAGGAAGTAGTTCTCCTCGTGTTCCGGAAATAGATATTTTCTCAAAGCTTTTGCTGCATGTTGTCCGTTGCGGACAGCACCCTCGATCGTCATGGGCAGGGCATTCTGCACAAGATCTCCAGCAAGGACGAGATTCGGTATCGAAGTATGCATATGAGGCCGCGCATGCTGAAGTGCTGGAGTTAGAAGTACGGTTGCGCGTTTTTCCTTGATCACCTGCGAGCGCAAAATCTTAGCACTGTCGGCATTCGGAACGGTGGCGCAGATATCCTTCCAGAATATCTCAATTATCTCTTCATTTGTTAGATCAACCAGATTCTCTCCGGCGCTGACTGTGCATGAGATCAGCTGCTTTGTATAGTTTGATGGCTTTGGGAAAACCCATTGAATACTCGTTCCGATAAAGCCGGTGATCGGATGGTGAAGGATCTCCTTATCAAGCCAAAGGTAGGCGTTGATGATCGGCGAAAAGCCCAGCTTCGGCATCGTCGGCAATAACTGCTCGGGAAGGACGGGGTTTTCGTAAGAGGTAGAGGAGTAGATAAGGGCATCGAAGACTTCCGTATCGGCATCTTTGCGCTCGACGTAGATCTTGCCATGCCGTTCGAAGATGTTCGTGATCTGCGCGCCGAAGATAAATGTGTGATCTCTCTCGGTGAGATATTTCACTGCCGGGTCGACGAGCAGGTCGCCAAGACCCGCAGTCGGGAAGAGCAGACGACTAAAGCGGTGATCACGGAAGAAGATCGTCCTGACTATATTTACAAACACTTGCGCGCTTGCTTTGTCGATTGGAGTATTCATCGTCCCGAGAACGAGTGGCTCCCAAAGTTTTTGGATCAGTGTTTCCGGCTGTCTGTACTTTGCAAAAAGCTGTGCGCAGGTCAGGTCTTTCGCGTGCTTATCGGCATTGAGGAACATGACAGCCAGTCCGAATCTGCCTGCAGCGATCTTCTCGAAGAGGGCAAGGATATCGGAAGTGAGCATGCCAAGACCCAGATTGAATGGCATCGGAAGGTGCGCAGGGAGTTTCAACCGGTAAGGCGTCTCTTCACCTTTGATGTAGTAGTGAACATTCAGCCCTTTCTGCGACTTTACAAGATGTAGTGCATCAATCGTCCGCAGGTAGTGAAGTGTATGTAGATATGAACGCATCAGCAGATGCTGGCCGTTATCCAGGGTGTCGCCGGTCGCAGGATCGACGAATGAGCGCGTCCGGCCACCGGGCTCGCGGCGCGATTCAAAGATCGTGATATGCAGCGGCGACGGAACTGGCAGGTGCGCAAGCTCCACAGCAGCTGCGAGGCCGCTTGTTCCGCTACCTATGATGGCAATTCGTCTCGTCTTCGTAACTTATTAACGCGTGAGCATTAAACGTTCAAATACGCCGAAGCATTTACCGGACTTTCTCGATCTTGAGCCAAAAAAGCAAACGTCGAGCTTCTATGAGCGCGTCTATGAGATCGTTCGCCAGATACCGAAAGGGAAGGTCACCACGTATGGCGCGATCGGTGAAACACTTGGTCTAAAAAGCTCTGCGAGGCTTGTGGGGATGGCAATGAAGGCAGTTCCGCCTGACCTTGACGTCCCAGCGCATAGAGTGGTAAATAGAACCGGGTCATTGACGGCCGCGCCTGCATTTGGAGGATATGAGCGTCTGCGTTGGCTCTTAGAGCGAGAAGGTATTTCCTTCATCGAAGAGCGTATTAATATGTCGAAACACTTTTGGCATCCTTAAAACCATACTAATTTTTTACTTTTTGGAAATAAAGAAAAAGTTACGTATATTAGTTATTCTTCGCACGTCGAGCTCTCGAGCGCCTTATCAAGACACTCTTCTGCACTCGCCCGAATAGTACGTATACTATCTCTTAAAAGAGAATATCTCTTTTATTACGTGTCGAAGAACTTCTTTCGTAAATCCTAAAGGACTACACTTCTACTAGTCCTACATGTGTACCATACGGTACGCCCGCCTTTAGTAATGGCTACGTCTGTACGTCGAGTACAAACAACCACTGCAATCTGGCGGAGTTCATTTCATCAATATTTAGTACTATGAAAACTATCTTCGCATCCGCGCTAGTAGCGTTTGCCTTGCTATTGTCGCAAGGTTTGAATGCACAGCAGCTCGTGACTTCTAATACACAGCGTCTCTTGAGCTATCAAGGCTCTATCACGCATAAAGGGATAGCCGTAAACGGACACCATGTTGTAAAAGTTAGACTCTACAATGATCCGAACGGTCAGCAATTACTTTGGGAAGATGCCTTTCCGATAGAAATTAAAGACGGAATTTTCTCCATCATGCTTGGAAGTATAAAGCAACTTCCATCTTCATCGCAGCTCGATGGCTCAATCTGGCTTGGAATAGGTATAGATGATGATAAAGAGCTGAGGCCGCTGACTCCTCTTGCTTCGTCTGTACAGGCACTTTCTGTAGCAGACGGATCGATAACCGCTGATAAAATAGCGACCGATTATGTCGGAAGTATTACCCTGGATAATCAGAAGCTCACGGGGAGAGGAGGCAAATTAAATTTAGCAAGTGGGCCGGGGACAATGTTGCTGTATGATAAGGAAACAAAAACCCTCACTATCGCTTCGAGTTTATCGATCCCAAGCCAAAGCATACAGACAATTCTTAGCGATCCATGCACTAATAATGCCGATGGCGGTGACACCAAGAATATTGTTGCTGGAGGATGTGCAAATAGTGCAACTGCAACAACTGCAAGTGGTGGATTTGCATCGATTTTGGGTGGGGAGGGTAATAACGCTTTAGGGTTGCATTCAACAGTCGGGGGTGGGAAATCAAATACCGCCGGAAGTAGTGGAAGTACACATGCAGGTGTTACCGGAGGAGAACTTAATACCGCTACAGGTGGACATTCTTTTATTGGAGGAGGGGAGGAGAATAACGCGTCTGCCACGCATTCGGCGATCGGAGGTGGAAGAAACAATCAAGCAACCGGTGGCGATGCATTTGTTGGTGGCGGGAACACTAATCAAGCCCTGAGCACGAGCGCTACTATCGGCGGAGGTGCAAATAATACCGTAAGTAATCAATTCTCTACAATAGGAGGCGGATTGCAAAACAATACCCTGATGACAACAAAATCATTTATTGGTGGTGGCGAATTACACCAGATTACCGATGATTGGAGTACTATTGGCGGAGGTAGTGCGAATACCGTTGGGAACAATAACCCGCTGCCCGTCGCCAATGTAGCTAATCCACCTATCAATCCATCAACATTTGATGCTCCGTTTGGAACCGTCGGGGGAGGACTGAGTAACTATGCCGGAGGTTTTGAGTCGTCGATTACCGGTGGGGAGAAAAATATTGCCATGGGGACAACATCTTCGATTATTGGCGGCTGGATGAATATTGCAGTAGGCGGCGCATCGACGATCGGTGGTGGTGAACAAAATCAAATAGGTGTCAATACGAACGCGATTACTCGAAATCCCGCTGCAGCTCCTACCCATACCGTGATGGGCGGGGAATGGATCGTAACTACCACCACACCGAACTCGGCCAGGTATGCCGCCATTCTTGGTGGCCAGCAAAACATTATCCTTCAAAGCGATTATAGCTTTATTGGGGCTGGTAACAACAACGCTATAGGACTTTCAGGAGGCATGACGTTTACGGCGAGTAACGCCGTCATCGGCGGTGGGTTGTCGAATACGATTACCTCAAGTGATGCCACGATCGGAGGTGGCAATGGAAATACCGTTTCTAGTTCGGGAGGATTTATTGGTGGCGGAACAGGCAACTCAATTTCAACAGGGACTGACGCTATAGTTGTGGGCGGTTCTGGCAACAGTGCATCGGGTATGACTTCGGCAGTCGGTGGAGGTTCTTCGAATGGGGTCTCTGGGACAGGCTCCACCATCGCAGGTGGGGAAAGTAATTCAGTCTCCGGAAATAAATCTGCTATACCAGGTGGAAGAATGTTGACGTTAGGCGATAATAGTTTTGGCTTTAACGGAGATGCGAATATTTCAACCACTCAAACAGATCTTTCGGCGTTTTCTCAAGTTACCTATTTTGGAGAAACTGAAGTTTGGATTGGCAATGTCACGAATAGTCCACAACCCTTGCTGTTCTTTACTGCGAACAACGACTTCGACTATAGTTCGGCAATTGCTACTGGATTTGTGGCGCCAAGCTCACGTTCGACAACATTAGTGTACACGTTACCATCGGATGATCCGGCTCAATCTGGTTCATTTCTGATGAGCGACCAAAATGGCAACTTACGGTGGGACGAAACGATTAACATTCAATCGCAAATAACGGGTGTCTTGCCAGTTGCGAATGGGGGTACGGGGCAGTCGTCAGTAGCTGTAGGAGACTTATTGGTAGGGGCAGCAAACAATACGTTGTCAAAATTAACAATCGGAAATAACAATGACTTCTTGAAGATTACTAATGGAAGCCCTGTTTGGGCTCCGATTACCGTGTCAGCGATCAATTTCGCTACAACGACGCTCACGGGCACCGTACCGGTACCTAATGGGGGTACGGGACTCTCAGCAGTCACCGTGGGAGACCTATTAGTTGGCGCAGCAGGGAACACGCTGTCACTGCTTGCCGTAAGTACAAATAATGGCGATATATTACAGGTTGTCAACGGAGTTCCTGCGTGGGGAACGGTTTCTGTATCGGCAATTAATTTCGGAACCACGACGCTCACAGGCACAGTACCGGTAGCTAATGGAGGTACTGGGCAATCCACCGTTACTTCCGGTGACCTATTAGTTGGCGGTGTGACAAATACGCTTACAAAACTAGGAATTGGTGCTAATGGCGATTTCCTGAAAGTTGTTAACGGAGCCCTTGCCTGGTCGACTGCAACTGTGTCAGCAATTAATTTCGCTACAGCGACACTGACGAGTACAGTGCCTGTAGCTAATGGAGGTACTGGCATCTCAACTGTCACCGCAGGAGACCTATTAGTTGGTGGGGCAAACAATACTCTGACTAATTTATCAAAGGGCGCTAGTAACGATTTCCTTACGATCAATGGAAGTGGAAGTCTCGTATGGGCGCCTGCTACTATATCGTCGATCGATTATAGTACCATTAGTGGCAGCGGCGTAGTACCTATTGCGAATGGAGGTACCGGACTTGGGACTCCTGGATCAGCAGACCAGGTTTTAATGAGTAATGGTTCCACTGCAGCATGGACGGACGCAGCGGCGATTCCTAATGGTAAGAGTCTCGGCGAACCGAAGGACGGCCAGGCCGACGCCGATAAAATCATCGATCTTACCAGTTCGAGCAATACTATTCCAAGTTCGTTATTGAATAATACTTCTTACATTAAAGTCTCAGCAAATGCAAAGAAGGTAGAACCCATTTTAGGTAATAGCACTAGTGACCTGCACTGGGGCCAGCTTCTGGTTGTGCAGTATCAGGGTAACAGCTCAACAAATAATAGTGTACTGTTCAAAACGAATAATTCGTCAACTCAGAATATAATCGTCAGAAAGAATAGACTATTACAGGAGGGAAACACCATAACATTTATCTGGGATGAAGATCAGGCATTATGGGTTGAAATTGGTTTCACCGATAAATAATCGTTAACCGTCGTCAAGAGAGAGCTTCAATGTGCGGTTTATGACCGCACATTTTTTTTATCCGAATTTCGGTTTAGTATCCAAGCTCCAGGTTCACTATGGCATGTAATTTGCCGCTTTTTCTTCTCGAACCTATATTTTGCTCCCCGCAAAACCATAAGAATAAAAAAGGAGCATTTATGGCAAGAGCATCAAGGCCATCCAAATCAGATCCTTCCAGGAGCAGCTCACGTAGTGGACGCCATGCGTCAGACCGTGAACGCTTAGGCGGAGGACGTAGCGCATCAAAAACCGACAGGTCACGCGAGGAACGCCGTTCCTCAGGTGAAAGCCGTGATATTCGCCGGTCATCATCAAGCGACAGTTCATGGGTAGACCGTGGTCGCGACGATCGCAGCATGCACAGCGGACGTATCCAGGAGGAATAACAGCCTCGCACATAATTATTGGCTATCCCTTCGCCGCAGGGCGAGGGGATAGCTGCTTGTTTTCCATAACTTTCTGGCAGATTACGCGTATAGTCGGCAAACCACAGGTCCAAATTCGAAACCAAAAAATGTAAAAATCCGTTTACATGTGGCTCTACGGACAAGGCATCTTAAATACATAATAATCAAGTAATTGTAAGAAGTATGGCAAGGAAATATCCAATCGACAAAATGCGCAATATCGGTATTATGGCGCATATCGACGCCGGTAAGACGACCACTACCGAGCGCATTCTGTTTTATACGGGTGTTGTGCACCGCATGGGTGAGGTCCACGAAGGCGGCGCAACGATGGACTGGATGGAGCAGGAAAAAGAGCGTGGTATCACGATCACTTCTGCTGCAACGACGTGCACATGGCGCGATAACCAGATCCAGATCATCGATACTCCAGGCCACGTAGATTTTACGGTCGAAGTAGAGCGTTCGCTGCGCGTACTTGACGGTGCCGTTGCGCTGTTCTGCGCAGTTGGTGGTGTTGAGCCGCAGTCGGAAACCGTTTGGCGTCAGGCCAACAAGTATGAAGTCCCACGTATTGCGTTCGTCAACAAGATGGACCGTACGGGCGCAGACTTCTTTCACGTCATCTCGATGATACGCGAGCGCCTTGGCGCAAACCCGATTCCGATCAACTTGCCGATCGGCCAGGGCGATATCTATGCGGGTGTTATCGATCTTGTCGAGAACAAGGCGTATATCTATAACAACGATACGACGCTCGGTAAGAACTTTGACGTTTCGCCGATTCCGCATGATCTCGAAGAGCATGCACGCGAATGGCGCACAAAGCTTTTCGAAGCAGTCGCTGAAGTTGACGACACGCTTCTGATGAAGTACCTCGAAGGCCAGGAGATCACCCCGGACGAAGTCCGTCGCGTGTTACGCCAGGCAACGATCGAGTCGAAGATCATTCCTGTACTTTGCGGTTCGGCATTTAAGAACAAAGGCGTTCAGCAGTTGCTCGATGCAGTTGTCGAATTCCTTCCGAGCCCGGTCGATGTCGGTGCAGTCGAAGGCCACCACATCAACCTGACCGATCACATCAAGCGTGAGCCGATCGATAAAGAACATTTTTCAGCTATCGCGTTTAAGATCATGACCGATCCGTACGTCGGTAAGCTGACGTTCTTCCGCGTCTATTCCGGTACCCTTAATGCCGGATCCTACGTGATGAACTCGGTGAGCGGCAAGAAAGAGCGTATCGGCCGTATCCTCCGCATGCATGCGAACCATCGTGAGGATATCGAAGCGGCATACGCAGGCGATATCTGCGCTGCAGTAGGTTTGAAGCAGACCAGAACCGGCGATACACTCTGCGACGAGGATGATCCGATCATCTTAGAGCGCATGGTATTTCCGGAGCCGGTTATTTCGCTTGCTGTTGAGCCGAAGACGAAAGCCGATTCCGAGAAAATGGGCGAAGCGCTCCAGAAGCTTGCTGATGAAGATCCGACCTTCCGCGTCAAGACAGACGAGGAAACCGGTCAGACGATCCTCAGCGGTATGGGCGAGCTTCACTTAGAAATTCTCGTCGATCGCTTGAAGCGCGAGTTCAAAGTTGAAGCGAACGTCGGTAAGCCACAGGTTGCCTACAAAGAGACGATCCGCAAGAAAGTCACGCAGGAAGGCAAGTTCGTTCGTCAGTCGGGTGGTCGTGGTCAGTTTGGTCACGTCTGGATCGATGTCGAGCCGAACGAGGCAGGCAAGGGGTATGAGTTCGTCAATGACATCGTCGGCGGTACGATCCCGAAGGAATACATTTCGCCGATCAGTGCCGGTATCGTAGAAGCAATGAAGAGCGGTGTGCTAGCAGGCTATCCTGTTGAGGACATCAAGATCCGCCTCTTCGACGGTAGCTACCATGATGTCGATTCGTCGGAAATGGCCTTTAAGATCGCCGGTTCGATGGCGTTCAAAGAAGGTTGCCGCAAGGCAAATCCTGTACTGCTCGAGCCGGTGATGGACGTTGAAGTCATCACGCCGGAAGAGTACATGGGCGATGTTATGGGCGACCTTTCGTCACGCCGCGGTAAGATCGAAGGTATGATCTCCCGCAGCGATGCGCAGGTCATCAAAGCCATCGTGCCGCTTTCGGATATGTTCGGCTATTCGACGGTACTTCGTTCGATGACGCAGGGACGTGCAGTCTACTCGATGCAGTTCGCCCGTTACGAAGACGCGCCGAAGTCCGTTCAGGAGCAGATCGTCGAAATGGCGAAGGGCAAGGTTAAAGCAGAAGCTTAACCTATTCCTGCTTAAGAATCTCTGGCAAGCGCCTCGCATTATGCGGGGCGTTTTGCATTTTGCAACCTGGTTATTGCTGCCTTATCCTCATTATAGATGATAATTCGTTAATTAACGTGTGGCATGTGCTTTGGGTCGTGTGGTCACTGTAGTTCATATCTCTTATACTACCATGATCAAACAACTCTCTTTATATCTGACGTTATCGGTTGGCGCGGCCTTCTTTCTCTCGGGTTGCGGCGGCTCGGAACGTCATGAGTCGGCTCCTCAGTCGGATGTCATTAAACTCGAGGCGCCTCAGCCAGCGTCGCTATCGGAAGAATCGTCAGGCGGAGATAGTGCGCCGGCCTCATCAGACTTCATCAGTTCATCGGCAGCTTCACAGCCGAAGAGCGATTCGACGCGGAAGTTCATCCGTACGGCGAACGTCAAGTTCAAGGTCAACGATGTGATTCGTGCTACAACGCATATCGAAGATATCATCGCCCATATGGGAGGCTTCGTAGCGCATACGAACCTTGCAAGCAATCAGGATGACAAGACGCTTGTGCCGGTCAGCGAAGACTCCTCGCTCGAGACGACCTACTACACCGTCACCAATTCGATGACGCTTCGTGTGCCGGATATCCAGCTTGATAGCACGCTTCGTGCGATCGCTGCGAGTGTCGAACATCTCGACTACCGCATCATCACGGCAGAAGATGTCAGCATTAACCTGCTTGCTAACAGGATGGCTGAAGAGCGTCTTGCAAAACAGCAGCAGCGCTTGACGAAGGCGATCGATCAGCAGGGCAAGAAACTGCCGGAAACGATCGGCGGAGAAGATAAGCTTGCCGGACGTTCGGAAGAAAGCGATAACCGCAAGTTGTCAAGTCTTGTCATGATGGACAAGGTGAAGTTCAGCACGGTGCAGCTTGATATCTACCAGCGTCAGGCGATCGCTCGTGAGATGCTGCCGAACAATCTCAACATTGCGGCGTACGAACCGGGCTTCGGTACGAAGCTCGAGCATTCGATGGCCGATGGTTGGAAGATCTTCTCGGCCTTCATTCTTGGTCTGGCGAAGCTGTGGGGATTCCTATTGTTCGGGGTGATCCTCTTTATTCTCTACAAGAGATTCAAGCCGATGCTGATTTCAAAGAAGGAGATTCGGCCGGTAAGTGTCGGTCAGAAATAACCAATACCAGCAACATAACGGAAGAGGCGCTGCTTACTGAGTGGCGCCTTTTTCTTTTACGGCTTGCTGCTGATTGAGCGCGAAGACGACGATGTTCATGCCGAACTTCAGCGCTTCGCTGCGCTTATCGGGCGGGTCGTTGTGGACGTCGGGGTCGTCCCATCCGTCGCTTGGATTGGACTCGACAGTATAGAGAAGGCAGAGGCGGTCTTTCGTGAACATGCCAAATGCTTGTGGCTCCTTGCCGTCATGCTCGTGGGTCTTCGGAACGCCGTTCGGGAAGGCGAAATGGGAGTGGAAGATTTGATGCGTAAAGGGAAGCTCTTTGAGCTCCTGATCGGGGAAAACTTTGACGATCTCGCGGCGGAAGGCCTTGTCGAAGCCGTAGTCGTCGTCGACATAGAGGAAGCCGCCATGATCGAGGTAAGCCCGTAGGCGCTTAGCTTCGGACTCTGAAAGTTCGATGTTGCCGTGGCCTGTCATGAACAGGAACGGGTAGTTGAAGATATCGTCGCTCGAAACATCTACCCAGCTGTACTCGGGGTTAACGTCGATATTGGAGTTATTCTTGATAAATCTCAGGAGATTAGGCTCTTCGGATGGGCCGTTATACCAGTCGCCGCCGCCCGAGTATTTCAGGCGCATGATCCGGAATTGGGAGGCCGATTTGCCACGGTTTTGGGCAAACGTATCGCCCGTCTGGAGGAGGAGGCCGGAAACGGCTAGTAAAATTACTAAACTGCGCATGCGATTTACACTACGAATTATATCTGAAGAGGGTTCTCAGGTAGGGTGTTATGGCCGTGGAAACCATCAGCCATTTTTTGCCACGATCAGGGAATTTGCCTCTGTAACTTATTGGAATTTCAAGCTACTAAATTACACACACACTATTTTTCTTATCCCGTGGAAAATGTGGGTTTCCAGACACCGTAATAAGATACAATAAAGCATACGGAGAATGCAGAGAAATGTTGCCAGAGGCATTATCGTATTCCCGGGTGGGGCACGACATGTCGTGCCCCTACCTAGAGTACAAGTTCCGGTAGGGGCACGGCATGCCGTGCCCCACCTCGGA
>JANWLI010000014.1 GCA_025450975.1 Candidatus Kapaibacterium sp.
AAGAACTTCTTGCCAACCTTCTGCACGACGACGACTTCCCTGCCGCCATCGACCTTCATGCCGCGGCGCTTCATGTCTTCTGCCATAGGCTCGACGATACGTACTTCGTCGACTTTGATAGGTGCTTCAACTTTGATCGGCTCGACCGAAGGCATTGCCTCAACGACGGCGATAGCTTCAACGGGTGCGACAGGCTCTGTTGCTGCAAGCTGTGGAGTTACAAGCGTCTTAATCTCCGGAGCAACGGTTGCTGCCTGCATCCGGGGCTCAAGCGATGAGGCGACGGGCTCTTCGGATGCGAAGAACGTAAAATAGGATAGTACTGCTGCTAAACCTAATCCAACTGTAGTCATACCAATTCCTTTCCAGGTAATGTGTTGTGTGAGTGGCGTATTCGTATGACGCGTGTTGATGAGTTCACCGATCTCTTCGTGGGAAACGACAGGTTCTTCGCGGCGAGCCGCGGCAAAGAAATCGTCGAGATGTGGTTTTTGTGACATAACTTAACTCCTGTTTCTAGCCAGAGCTATCGGTGCCGGCGCTCCGACGACAACCATCGTCTCTTCGCGTACCACCTTCGGCTCATCGTTACGTGCTCCGAGCAGATCGGCGAGCTTTTCGCGGCCCCGAGCGATACGGCTCTTGACACCGGAAAGGCTTCCTCCCTGGATCTCCTTGATCTCGAGTAGCGATAGCCCGGAGATCTCGAAGAGCACGACAGCTTCACGCATTGCTTCGGGCAGTTGCTCGAGCGCTTTATAGAGAAGCTCGATATCGATTCCTGCATCCGGCGCAGCACCGCTCGCATGGAGCGTATCTGCAAGGAGCGGGTCGAACGGCTCGAACTTCCTTTCGCGCTTTTGCTTGCGATGGGCAAGGCGGGTTGCCGTTGTATACACATAGCTCTTAAAGGCACGATCGTCGCGCAGAGACCCGAAATGCTCGAAAGCGATCGTTATTGTTTCGCTTACCAGATCACGGGCTTCTTCACGGTCACGCATCAGCGCACGGGCATAACGGCCAAGACCCGGATGGACCTCGACGACGAGTGCCAGAAAGCGCTCATTTCCTTCGGAGCGTGAACTCATGTAGCGTGTCTACGAACAATAACTGCGCGGTTACAGTAGATAAGAGACAGATCTCCGAAAAAAGTCGCAGAAAAAAATACTCCCTCTCCCGTAAAGGAGAGGCTACAAAGTGCTAACAAAGGCCTCTCCTTTATGGGAGAGGGTCGGGGTGAGGGCTGGGAGGGCAACGCAGTAGGCTAACCCCGGCCCTCACCCCCGGCCCCTTCTCCCGCCTAGGCGGCGGGAGAGGGGAGTTTAAGCCAAGATTACATATTTATCTGATTATTATTCATATTTATCCGGCGCATTCTTCGTGGTCTACCATTTGTATTCAGCTCGTGAGTAGAATCATTTAAGTACCCGAAGCGCCCTCAAAGAAGCGCTCATAGGATGCGCTCTTTTACAACGACGAGCCCGCGAGAGGACAAAAGTATCGTAGCTCACCAATCACAGCTAAAACCTCCCCACAGGTTTTTTGACAATTTGACTGATTCGAAGATTTTTGTAAATGAATCTTACAATCGTATAATAATTACGTAACCGCGTCAGAGTAAGTTTGTACACATGAGTTCACGGCAATGATCTCATACAAACAGAGAATTTTTGAAGGCCGGTTGAGAGCCGGAGCCAGTTTTTATGGGGAGGACTGATTCAGGATTTCCCGGTCTTCAAATTATTCTTCTGCACAACCTCCCGCTTTTACCCCCGAATAAGTTTTTTGGTCCTGTATTTGCGTAGGGATAACTACAGTCTTCTCTCACTTCGTATCACACAACAACACTACTATCTTCGGACGAGGGGCAGCATCTTGGTCACACTGCCCCAGTCTTTAGATTTTCCTGTTATTTGGTCATGGGGCTGCTCAAAAACAGCCCCTTCCCTTTTTAAAGCGCGAAACCGCGTTTCTTTCGTCGCTGCCGCGACTATGGCCTTTTTGCTTTGTTAATCCCGCCGTTGAAACGGCGGACTATTATCGGACGCCGCTTCCGCGGCTACAGGTGCCGCGCGTTTTTATGGGTGCGAGTGACCTGGGACTTCAACTTCCTGGACTTTTCGCCACTCATTCTCTTCTTTTGTAAGTGTCGTTATCAGTGACGAATCGAAGATCTCGTCGTTCCAACGACGTTCTTCAATGCGCAGGTAGTTGCTGGCCGCATGGATAAAATTGTACGAATTCGGCTTCATGTAGCGCGTCCGCTTTGAGATCGACGTCCCAGCCTGCGCGACGATCACCGAACGCTCGCGCTTCGTATGATAGGTGCGGATATCCGTGTGAAATGCGTCATGCAGATGACCCGCCAGGAGCAGATCGATCTGGCACTCGTCAATTATGTCGAGTGCCCGCACTGCCCGCCCGACGATCCGAATACCCACTCTTCCAGGCGGCACGATAAACGGATGATGCGTGACGACGATCTTGAGCAGGTTTTCCGGAAGTCCGCACAGCTGCTCTTTCATCGCAGCCATT
This sequence comes from Candidatus Kapaibacterium sp., assembly GCA_025450975.1. Classification (GTDB taxonomy): domain Bacteria; phylum Bacteroidota; class Ignavibacteria; order Palsa-1295; family Palsa-1295; genus JANWLI01. Next base: position 2,536 of record JANWLI010000014.1, read on the forward strand.
TGCTCAATGGAGATTCGGCCTTCACTCCAGGTATTCGAGCGCGCTGTATTAATACCATAGACGGCGATCTCATTATCCATATAAAATGGCCGCAGATCCTCGGTAATATATTCCTTATACCTGTCAAGCGGGGCGAAGAACCGTCGGATGAAATCGAAGAACGGAATATCGTGGTTGCCGGGTATGACAAAGATCGGAAAGCCGATCTTCTTCAGATAATCGCGCACTTCCCTGAACTGGCTATTGCGTGCACGCTGCGTGAGGTCGCCGCTGACGATCACGAGATCGGGCTCATGATGCTTGAGGTCGACGAGCAACCCCTCTGCGGCTTTGTAGTTGACGCGGCCGAAATGCAGATCGGAAATATGTGCGATCTTTTTCATGCTGATTCTTTTGCGGGGAGAATAACATGCAGCAACCGGGGATGGACACGATAGCGTAACGGAGGCTCCATCTCGTAAACTTCTCCGTCGACGGAAACGATCATCTTTTTCTTCGTCGTCTCCAGAACGAGTTCGCGCAAAAGGTGCTGGTCGAAATACTTTTCGCTCAGGCGATTGACGACACTAAGGACTCCCATGAAAAGGATCCCCCAGCGTCCTCTCAAGTGCGCAGTATACACACTGAGGACACCATCTTCGAGTGACTTACGCTTACCGGAAATATATTGGTTATTTCCGATGAAGACAAAGGAAGTCTTTCGCACATACTCGCCTTTATCGGTATCGATCCGGACCGTGAACATCGGATACTTTCGAAAAACATTGAACATCGCCCGTACCATCGCAAAGCGTTTACTCCATCCAAGATGTTTTTCGTATCCTTTGCGCAGAAGCACTGCTAAAGGATACACGCCGATCGAGGAGTTATTGATAAATATTCTGTTGTTAATTTCCGCGACATCGACTTTCGCGATCTTTCCTGCGGCGATCGTACGAACGCAATCTTCAATTCCCTCAGGCAGGTTGAGATCTTTTGCAAAGTGATTCGCTGTGCCGAACGGGAGAACTCCCAGCGCCAATGACGATCCTGCCAGTTTTGAAGCGATCGCGCTCACCGTGCCATCGCCTCCGCCTACGACGATAGCATCAGGATGATGGCTTGATACGTATTTGAAGGATCGTTCAATATCGGAGCCATTACCACCATCGCCCATGACGATATCGACATGATGTTTTTCAAACTCCAGGACGGTCTTTTCTATGAGGGACTCGTCGACGCCCTGTCCCGATCGCTTGTTGATGATTAACCCGATACGCATATAAGTGGAGAATGCCGGTAAGAGATATTTGGGGGAGAACCGTATGCCTTTAACAGTGGGAGCAGAGAGAATAGATTCCAATATTACAATTTCTTCTATACTAGAGTTTTGCCAAGCAGAAACTCTTTACTACGGATTTGTAACCTTCGTCACCTCTGTGCTTAAATTTGCGGATGACTATCACCAAAGCCTCACTCGACCACATGCCGGAAGTCGCACGAGTCCTCCGAGCCTCGTTCCGCCACACCTACCCAACATTTCCCGAACTGCATACTGACGAGGAAGACCGCGCATTCTTTACCGATGTCGTCTTCCCGAAAAATGAGATTTACATCGCTGAAGATGCTTCGGGAAAGATCGTTGGCTTCATAGCATTCAACGACGAGTTCATCGATCATCTGTACTTGCTCTCCGAAGTACAACGGCAAGGCATCGGCAGTAAGCTTATTGAGCTGGCACTCACGCATTCAGATCATCTGAAGCTCTGGACCTTTCAGGAAAATACCTCAGCGATCGCCTTCTATAAGAAGCATGGCTTCTCAGTAATCCTCGAAACCGATGGTGCGGGCAATGAAGAGAAACAGCCGGATGTGTTGCTTGAGCGACGCTTATGATTTAAAGATGCTCATTGCTGCGATCGCGATAACCCAATAGATCACGATGATCAGTGCAGATATTCCCGCCCCTCGCATGAGCTCAGGTCCTTTTGCGGAAGACTTCCTCGCCAGAAATGCGCCGATCGTAAACAGAGCAAGGATCACACACATCTGTGCAAATACACTATAGAGGAAGAACCAGAAAAGCCACTCCGCTCCCCGGTTTGTGTAGAGCACGTAGGTAGCGCCAATACAGGTAACGATCGTAAAGGTGATAGCGGCTATGCGGATATTCATGATGCAAAAATACTTCAATACACTAAAGCCATAATCTTCGCTAAAAAGCGGAAAACGGAGTGTGAGAGGGTTACCGCGAAGTGCTTGATTTCTGCTACGTTATAGCCACTAGAGACTAAAATTTGCCGATTCTGTAATTTATTGATCTATTGCGTTTTACGGAGACAACCCTGATGGGTAAATGCGAAAAAGTTGTAATTTTATACCGGAAATCTGTAACTAGTTTCTCACGATTGCGTACAGTACTATAACGGTTCAAACAACGCAAAACAGGTAAGTTTTCAAACGTCTCATTGGTCCAAATGCAGCACCTCATTAGTGAGAGATCGCCTTCGGCTCATAACGATAGTAGTCAACAAACCCCAAAGCAGTAGATTAATAACCGGAATACAAAAGGTCTTCGCACGATCTGTTCAAGACCTTCTGTCTTCCTGTATGTGATCCTTATACTCCTGCTATTCCTGTGATGCGTGATGTACCAGGTATATCATCATCAACTATAAGAATAACAGGAATGACAAACTTCGCATCAACCATCAAAAAGCGCTTACGCGCATTACTCCTTTTAACTCCCATCCTCCCGGCATTTTTCGCCGTTGCATTAACACTGAGCGGATTCGCAAATCCGCAGGCTATCGATCTTCGCAGCTCGTCCGAACCGACGGCAGCCGTTACCGTTGCATCCTCCGATCTTCCGGCTGTTCCGCTTCCTATTAATGAGCACGTGCAGCGAGAGCTCGACAGACTCACGATCGGCAACGGCCGTTACACGGTCGAGAAATGGCTTTCGCGCAGCGGTAAGTATTTCCCGATGATGCGCCAGATCTTCGCAGATGAGGGCGTGCCGCAGGAGCTGATGTATCTTTCGATGATCGAAAGCGGTCTCAATCCCGTCGTCGCATCCGGTGCGAAGGCAGTGGGCCTCTGGCAGTTCATCCAGTCGACAGGTGCAGTGTATGGCCTCCGTGTCAATAGCTTTACCGACGATCGCCGCGACCCCGTCGAAGCGACGCGTGCAGCAGCAAAGCATCTTCGTGACCTTTACAATACGATGGGCGACTGGCATCTTGCACTTTCGACCTACAATTGCTCGATGGGCGCGATCAAGCGTGCAATGGTAAAGTACAAGTCAACGTCGTACTGGGGCATCCTTCAGGGCATCCCGAAAGAAACGCGCGACTACGTTCCGCGCTTCATCGCAGCAGCGATCATCGCTTCGAATCCCGCGAAGTACGGATTCACGAATATCTGGTATGAAGAGCCTGCACAGTACGAAACCGTTCAGGTCAAAGGCAGCCACTCGCTTGATGTACTCGCAGCAGCAGCCGGTGTCAGTGCACTCGAAGTGAAGGTTCTCAATCCGGAGCTCTTGCAGACCAAGACTCCTCCGACGAACCTGACAGGTGTAGCTGGTTACGCACTGAAGATCCCGGTCGGCCTCGCACAGAAGTTCTACGCAAACTTCGGCGGAAAGCCCGAAAAGCAGATGCTCCTTGCCCAGAATGCAGACCGCCTCGAAGAGATGCAGATGCGAGCAGGCTTATAACAGATTCCTAAGGGCTCTTGCCCTATATGATGATGATAAAACTCGAAAAGGAGCACGAACACCGTGCTCCTTTTGAGTTTTACGGCATCCGCTTTGTACACTAATGCTGAGGCAGGTGAAATCACCTATTGTGTTTCAAAAACGCAATGGCTATCGCTAAGAAGCGTAAAATTTTTTTGCTGCTATTAAATTAATTATAGCTCGAATTATAACATATGGTAAAGCTGCTTGACGGGATCCAGATCATTGAGGTTGCTCCCGAAAATATTAAGGAATGCGGTCTTTATTGTATTAAAGATAAACGGTCTCCGGGATACCGGTCAAAGGTCGAATGGGCAAAAGCAAAGGCTAATAGCAGTCTTCGGATCAAGATCGCCACCGATACGCGAGGCAAGCAACTCGGCTTCATCGAATATACACGTTCGGAAACTGCATGGCGGCCTGTCAAAGCGAAGAATTATTTTTTCATCCATTGTATTGCCGTATTTGGGAAAGCTGCCAGGCATAAGCAGATCGCCTCAACGCTTCTGACGATGTGCGTAGAAGATGCTTTTGCAAGCGAGCTCTCCGGCGTCTGCACCATGACAAGCGATGGCGCATGGATGGCAGAAAAAGATCTCTTTGAAAAGAACGGGTTTGTTCTCGCCGACAAACGCGGTCGGTTTGAGCTCATGGTTAAACAGCTAAATGATGAATATCCGCTGCCGTCGCTTATCGATTGGACAAAACAACAGGCAAAATATACCGGATGGAATCTCGTCTATGCCGATCAATGCCCCTGGCACGATAAATCCGTCGCCGACATCAGGCAATCGGCAAAAGAGCATGGCATAGAGTTGAACGTGATAAAATTGACCACACCAAAACAAGCGCAGAAAGCGCCCTCCGGGTTTGGTACCTTCAGCTTAATAAAAGATGGCATTTTGCTCGGCGATCACTATCTGAGCAGAACGAGATTTGACAATATTCTCCGGCAAGAAATGAAATAATTTCTTGGTGATACTACCAAACTGGCTTGTTGATTGTTCTTCTTGTCAGTTATGGGAAAGATACTGCGCCGAACGTTTCTCCGGTCATTCGATGAACATCTTACCAAATGGATGGCCGATCATAGTATTCTCTTTCTGCGGATCGCCGTTGGCGTTATTTTCCTGTGGTTTGGCGTGCTGAAGTTTTTTCCGGATCTCAGTCCGGCCGAAGATCTGGCGTCGCGGACGATCGGCAAACTGACCGGCGACCTCATCCCGCCGCATACTTCCCTCCCAATCCTCGCAGCCTGGGAATGCCTGATCGGTATCGGCCTGCTCAGTGGCAAATTCCTGCGCGCAACGCTGGCACTCCTGTTTCTGCAGATGATCGGTACGATCACGCCGGTCTTCTTCTTCCCGGATGAGACCTTCGCCCACTTTCCTTACGCACCGACGCTTGAGGGACAGTATATTATCAAGAACCTTATCATCATTGCAGCAGCCATCTTCCTGGGTGCTACCGTTCGCGGCGGAGCAGTGATAGCCGATCCTGTGATTGCTGAAGATGCTAAGCGGGAAGAGGAAGAAGCAGAGAAAAGCTGACCGCTAATTAATCTGGTTGCTGATATTATCATTCTGTTAAGCTTCACAAAAACCTCAGCAAAAGGCATTGCCATTGCTTATTCCTGAGAGAAAGAAATAATATCTCAATTATGAATCAATTAGGGGATCAGGACCGCACCGATCAGTACGAAGTGTTAAGTTTTTTGCTTCAGTTGCGTAAAGAAATTATTAGCGATGCCAAGCAAATTCTTGAACGCTGGAAGCCGTTGATCGAACGGGAAGAATTCCTGCCTAGCGCCCTCAACCTCGCTCAGTATATCGTCCTGCGTAAGCGCGACCTGCGTTCGCTGCAACGCCAACTCCAGCCGATAGGACTCTCTTCGCTCGGGAGAACCGAAGCACATGTGCTGCCGAATCTCGATGCCATTATTTCGTCCCTGGGTGCAATCTGCGGAATCGATGTTGCTGCCTTACCTGCTCGCCCTAGTGTCGAGATGTTCGAAGCCGGAGGACAGAGGCTTGAAAGAAATGTCGAGAGTATCTTCGGCAAACAACGCGGCAGTCGTGCCATCCGTATCATGGTAACGCTCCCGACCGAAGCCGCGACCAATCCAAAGCTCATCCACGATATGCTCGATCATGGTGTCGATTGCTTTCGGATCAACTGCTCGCATGACGACATGACGCTTTGGGATAAAATGATCCGTAACGTTCGCGAAGCACAGCGCGATCTTGGCTACCATGCATCGATCCTAATGGATCTTCCCGGTCTCAAGCTTCGCACAACGGAGGTCCTGACGCCAACTGACACGAAGAAGATCGAACGAGACGCCATCGTACTGCTTTCTGCCAGCAAGCTCCATTATAATCATCGCTATCCGTTCCAGATCAGATGCCCGTACCCTCAAATATTCGAGCGAATCGAGACCGGACAACAAATATGGATGGACGACGGGCGTGTAGGAATGACCGTTATAAAGAAAGTCGACGAAGGACTGGTCTTAAAGGTTATGCAGGTTCGCGCCAAAGGTGAGTCCCTGAAAGTTGACAAGGGGATCAATATTCCTGCCATCGATCTTGGCCTGCCCCCACTCGACGACGACGACCTCACCGATCTTGAGTTCATTGCATCGCATGCCGATATTGTCGGCTATTCCTATGTGCAACGACCGGAAGATATTGTAGCCTTGCAGACAGAACTCGAACGCCTGCTTGGCGACGATGCAAAGCGCATTGCCATTGTCGCAAAGATCGAAACGCCACTTGCCGTACGCAACCTGCCGGAGATGATCGTCCGGGCTGCCGGCAAACAGCCGTTCGCAGTCATGATCGCCAGAGGCGACCTTGCCATTGAGATCGGCTATGAGCGACTGGCCGAAATTCAGGAAGAAATTCTTTGGGTCTGCGAGGCTGCGCATGTGCCGGTTATCTGGGCAACGCAGGTATTAGAAAATCTTGTGAAAAAAGGCGTTCCCTCGCGGGCGGAGATCACCGATGCAGCGATGGGCGAACGTGCCGAATGCGTCATGCTAAACAAAGGCCCATTTATTCTCGAAGGTGTCAAGACGCTCGACCGCGTCCTCAAGCGCATGGAAGGTCATCACCGAAAAAAATCCTCACAACTTCGAGCACTGAAAATGTGGAAGGATCTGGTCTAACGGGCCCGCTCGATCTTCTCTGCTTATTATTATCCTGTACGGGATCCGATTCTATGAGGCAAATGAGGGGAAGCCTAATTGCACAACCCGCTTAACTCTGCCTGGTTACGTATAACCTTCACCGTGCTGATCATGTCCATCAGGAAATCGCGGACGGCTTGGAAGGTCTGATCGTTGAACTGCGGTGAGGAAAGTCCGAAGATCCGGTCACCGATAATGATATTAGCAAAGATCTGCGCTTTTACTTCCTTTGAGATCGTCTCCGGCATTATGTGAGACCAGATCAACACATCGACTCCCTGGCCTTCACCAAAGTGCGATTTGATCATCGCGAGTTCAAGCTTCGTCTTCATCTGCTTCGAGATAAAGTCAAGCTCTTCGGTTGCGTAGCGCGAGAGCATAGCAAGATGTGTCGTATCTGCACCCCCAACATAGGGCACCTTGTCAACATTCATGGCCTGCACCACAAACTCCCCGACCTGCACAATGTTCCGGCGCTGCATTTGTTTGACGGGCATCAATGTCCCCAAAACATAATGTGTGCTGTCATTTTGTGTTAGTACCCAATAGGTAGTGCCGGACTTGCACTTCATGATCTGTGCAGAAGCGAACGAAGAAACAAGGACCAGCAAAGCGGCCAGGATGGTGGTTCTCATGAATAGATAGGAAACAGAACATTTGCTTTCTTGTTCCTTTTTCATGCTCACCACCCGGATTCTCTTCCTCGTTGTAATCTTTAGCTCCTGTAAAAGCGAGCAGAAGCCAGTCGCGGACGTGACACCGGCCTCCGCGGCAGAAGTCCCCTCTCCGTTCTTCTTTCGCATCGTTGGCGATTTTGATGGCGACACGAAATTGGATACATTGACCGAGCAACTATCCGATATCCATGGAAAGCAATATTTCTGGCGGGAGTTTGCTGCTAACGACAAGTATGACACGATCGCAGGGATGGTCACCCACGGGGAGGTCTTTACTCAGCTAAGCTCAAGTAATCCGCAAATGCGGCCCTTACTTCTTCCCGGATCTATTGGCGTTGCGTTTTTGCAGAACGAAGGCGATCTCGATGGTGATGGAGCAGATGAGTTTTCCTATGTTCCACAATGGTATGACATGTCATCCATCAACGCGTACTATGTCACTTCCTGGAAACGCGGAAAGTGGAAAACTATCTACACGTTTCCTATGTGGGAATGGCAACTTCCGCCGACGCCGGATGCAAGTCCGAACTACGGCTACTTTGGCTCGACAG
>JANWLI010000015.1 GCA_025450975.1 Candidatus Kapaibacterium sp.
CAGTATAAGTATGATCAAAAGAACAGGCTTGTTAATGAGAAGCTATTCAAAAAAGGGCATCCGAAAGAAGATGCATACCTTTGGCTTGAGTACCACTATAGTGACAGTAATACGGCTACGGGTCGAATAAATAAAGCTGAAAAATTCTACGATGCCAAGCTGACTGAGACGGTGTTCTCTGAGTACGACGAGAAAGACATTATTACTTCATTCAAAGTGGTCGAGAACGGCACGGTGATCAACCGGCACGAATATGTCCTTGACGCGAGCGGCCGGCGTGTCGAATTCAAAGCAATAAATGCTGAGAATAAGCTCTCGCAGCTTTACCTCTATACATACGATGAAAACGGCCTTCTGGTAAAAGAGCGCATGCTCACAGATATCGTCGACGGCAATCCCGACAAAGGGGAAGAACGAATACTTGTCTTTTCGTATAGTCGCCGGTAGCTCTTACTTCACCGAGTACGTCACCTTCACGTTGCCGATCTCGGGCATGTTCAGGAATCCGCCGTCGAGGTTGCCGGAGGAATACATGCGGGCGAGGTCGAGGATCGTGGAGACGAAGCTGCCGGACTCGGAGTCATCGATCGAGATGATCTCATCGAGTGTGCCGCCCATTTTCTCGGCAAGGATGAGTGCTTTGGTACGGGCATTCTCCATTGCTTCCTGCAGCGCTTTGACCCTCAGCGGATTACGATCGGAGATATCGTAGCGAGCTTCGGGCATATACTTTGCTGCTCCCTGCGCGACGTTCAATGCTTCGGGTAAGAGCTGCATGTCGCGGATCTTCACGCGGTAGGTCGTGCGTAAGAGCTTCGTTGTTGGCGGCGGCGGACTCATATCGAGCGCTTCGTACTCCTCGTTCTGGATCGTCTTCTTTTTCTGCTTCGGTGACGGCTCTTCCTGATATTCCTCAAACGGCGCAGGTGGCGGTGGCGGAGGAGCATTAAATATCTCATAGTTAGAAAGCGCAGCCTGATCTGCCGGCATACGCTCGAGCACTTCGATATCCATTGCGCTAATGCCGGCTGCAACGAGCGAGTCGATGAACGTGTCCGGTCCGGAAGCCGTCCACTTCTGCGCGATCGGGATCATCTTGTCGATCTTGACGGTAAAGGTCGCATGATCGGGTTTGACGGCGATCGTCGAGCTGCCGGAAACAGAGATGGTGCGTTGCTGCGCGAAAAGCACCTGGGTGCTCAGAAGCACCAGGAGCAAAGAAGTGATTTTGATCATAGGGAGAGTGAACGAGTTCTCGTACGAATTATTTCCCGGTTACGAAGCGTACCAGCTCTACTTTAAATTATATGTCACATGAATAGTGGCCGATTCGGTCACTTCTTCGTCTTTTTCATTCAAGAGAGAACTCTTAAACCTGAAGAGGTTCCTATCGGCTCCCGAGTCTTGAATCGTGTCGACTTCTCCGAGCGTTGCCTTGACCTGAGTCGCAAGATATTCAGCACGCATCCGTGCATTCTCAAGCGCTAATTGCATTGCCTTGCGTTCAAATGCATTACGATCGAGCACATCAAAGGCAAGGTCCTGCTCCCTTATCCCCGCTTCATTAACCATTTCAATTATTACCGGAAGGTTTTTCATATTACGGACAGTGATCCGATATTTATGTCGGTACTCTTTTTCTTTGGTATCGTCCCCAATCTTTAGGGCTTCCTCTATAGGCTCCTTCGCTCTTTTGGGAGTTCGCTGCAGTAATGACAAGGGATAGGCTTCCTCCTCATCAGAGCCAGCCGAAGGCATCTTCAGGACGAGTTCAATATCTGAACGAGTAATTCCAAATGACTGCAGTGCAAGAATGAGGCTGTCCTGGCTTTCAGCGATTTGAGCACTTCGAAACAGCGTAATGGTAAACGTTGCGATCTCAGGCTTTTCGGTTGCAGTGCCATTGCCAATGACCGTGATCGTACGTTGTGCAGTAGAAGATACTGGTAGTGCGAACAATATCAAAAGTAAAAATTGCTTCATACAGTGGAGTCCTTGTATATACAAATGTACGAGTTTCCGGAAGGGTGCTGAATACTACTTCCCGAATACATCCCATGCAAACCTTATCATCACGGCAATTACCACTGTCAGAAAAAAGATGCGGATGAATGTGTTGCCTCTTAGGATGGCGAGTCGTGCGCCGAAGTACGCGCCGGTGGCATTGCAGACGGCCATCGGAAGTGCGATCTCGTAAACGATGTTCCCTGTCGAGGCGAAGAGGATGATCGAGCCGATGTTGGTCGAGAGGTTGACGAACTTTGCCGTGGCGCCGGCCTTCATAAAATCGTAGCCGAGTAGTGTAATGAAAGCGAGAATAAGAAAGCTGCCTGCGCCCGGACCGATGAAGCCGTCATATAGTCCGATGACAATACTGATGATGATAGCGTAAATGATATGCTCGGTCTCGGAGTGGTCTTTTTCCGAGTGAACGCCGAAATGCTTTTTCTTATAGGTGTAGAATGCGACTCCGGAGAGGACGACAAGCAGCACGGGCTTCATAAAGTCGTTACTCACCTGCGTGAGCGCGCTCGAGCCGAGAACGGCCATCGGCATTGCCAGAATGCCCATGATGGCCAGATGCTTGTAGTTGAGCTTGACGTGGCGGGAGTACTTCCAGGCGGCCAGGCTCGTCCCACAAAAGGCCGGAATCTTGATGGTACCGACGCAGGTGGCCACCGGATAGCCGGGCATGAAGATCAGAGCCGCCGGGACAGAAATCAGCCCCCCGCCGCCGACAATGGCGTCGATAAACCCCGCAGCAAAAGCCGCCAGACAGAGGATGAGAAGCTCGTAAGTCATTTACAGCTAAACAGTAATCGTCACGAGGGGGTAAAACACGCGCCGGGGAGAATAAAATGTATGAATTTTTATTAATTTTTGGGCTCTAAATGAATCCAAGAGCTTGATTTAGGTGTCTTTAGGGGGTCCCCCGTTGTCATCGGAAAGTGACCGTAACTTCCGTAACTATTATGGGTTATTTACGAATAAGAAGGAGAGAAATCCACATTTTCCTGGAAAGTCCTCTAGCGCAGCGGAGAATATTTTTGAACGATATGTGGGAAAGATTGCGTATCTTTGCAATCCTCGTTTCCAATACGGAAACGGCAAGGCGTACAAGCATATATCCAACTTGTGACCTTGTGGAAAAAATCCCACATCTCGACAAAATTCGTTAGATTCTCTCCGACGAAGACGTGACGGGAAAGAAAAGGTGATGAAAAATGATCGGCCAATTAGATGATAAAGTGATTCGTGAACGCCATCGCGACTTTGAGCGCGAGGCAATGCCGCATGTAACGGCGTTATATAACTTCGCCCTCCGTATGACCTCGGACCCCGACGATGCCAACGATCTCCTACAGGAGACGTACATGAAGGCCTATCGCTTCTGGGACAAGTTCGAGCCTGGCACGAACTGCAAAGCGTGGTTATTCCGGATCATGAAGAATTCGTACATCAACATTTATCGTAAGGAATCGAAAGAGCCCGATAAAGTCGATTACGAAGACATCCAGAATTTTTACAATACCATTCGCTCGGAGTACACTGACCCGAACGACATGGAAGCGCGCCTCTACCGCAACCTGCTCGATGACGATCTGACCCGTGCAGTCGAGTCGCTTCCGGAGGACTTCCGTACGGTCGTCATCCTCTGCGATATCGAAGGCTTTACCTATGAGGAGATCGCCGAGTTCGTCGATTGCCCGATCGGTACGGTCCGCTCGCGCCTTCACCGTGGCCGTAAGCTGCTGCGTTCGAAGCTGATCGAGTACGCCCGTATCCGCGGCTATAACGTAGACGAAGAGCGTCACCGCAAGTCGCGCAACGCCGAAGGCATCGATGAGGCCATAATTAATGGCCACGCGATTAAAGCTAACTAACTTTAGAAGACCCGCTCAACGAAGCGGGTTTTCTTACCCTAGGAACTGAACAGTGTTTAGTTTGTTATCGATGTTATGGGAATAGCCGAAAGAAAAGAGCGGGATAAGCTGAGCATGCGTCAGGCAGTGCTTGATGCCGCAATGGAGCTATACCATGAAAAAGGCATTGAGGCACTCACCTTGCGAGCTGTTGCCGAGCGTATCGAGTTCTCGCCGGCAACGATCTACCTGTACTTTAAGGATAAAGATGAGATCGTTTTTCATCTCTATAGCATGGCTTTCGCGAAGTTTTACCAGAAGCAACTCGAGGTAAACTCCATAGCCGATCCGCTCGAGAGATTACGCCAGGGCTGCAGAGACTATATAGAATGGGGTGTCCAGAACCCCAAGCTTTACGATCTGATGTTCATCCTTGAGGTGCCGATGAACGTGATCGCAGAAGAAAACTGCCAGGATATCGGCAAGACTTCGTTTGCCGAGCTGCAGAATCTTATGGTCGAATGCATCGCAGCTGATAAACTGAAGATCAAAGATCCGGAGCTTGCTGCGATCATGTGCTGGAACATGATCCATGGCATCACGTCTCTGCTGATCAAAAAGAGGATCGTCATCCCGCACGAGGCAGTACCGCAAATGACAAATGCCGTACTCGATACCTTTTTTGTACTCGTCGCTAAATAACCATTTTTTTTCACTCTACATGAACAACGTTCAGTAATTGTACGCCTATCACAAAGCATATGAAATACTTCATCGCAGCATTCATTTCCTTGCTTGTCTTCACCGGACAAGGCTTCGCACAAGATGAAAGCGGACTCCGCCAGACCGTTAAAGGGACCGTCGTCACGATCATCGGCCAGCAGCCGGTTATCGGTGCAACCGTCGCCCTCGTCGGCACAAGCAAGGGCGCAAAAGTCAAAGAGGACGGTACATTCAGGATCGAGCAGGTTGCGCCCGGCAGATATGTCATTAAGACCAGTGCGGCCGGCTACGAGGCAGTCACGCAGGAGATCGTCGTCACCAGCGGCAAGCAGGTGATCGTCTCGATCGAGCTTCAGGAGAAGATCGCAAAAGGCGAGGAAGTTGTCGTCTCGGCAACCGAAGGTGCGGAGTTCAAGCCGATCAACGAAGCCGCCGTTGTCAGCACTACGGGATTCACGATCGAGGAGTCAAACAGATATGCTGGCAGTCTAGGCGATCCCTCACGTATGGCGCAGAACTTTGCGGGCGTTGTCGGTGCCTCGGACCGACGCAACGATATCATCATCCGCGGCGGCTCGCCGACGGAGCTCTTATGGCGCATTGACGGCATCGATGTTCCGAACCCAAATCACTTTGCCAACCAGGGCGCTACAGGCGGCCCGATCAATGCGATCAATACAAATCTGCTTGACAACTCTGACTTCATGACAGGCGCATTTCCGGCAGAGTACGGCAATAAACTTTCCGGCGTCTTTGATCTTCATACACGCAAGGGCAACGATGAGAAGTACGAACTTGTCGCACAGATGGGATTTGCCGGAATCGAGGCGCTCGCTGAAGGTCCGATACCGGGCGCTGACAACAGCTCGTTTATTGCGAGCTACCGTCTCTCGACGTTGCAATTCCTTTCGCTGCTCGGACTGGATCTCGGCTTCGACGGCGTACCGGAGTACTATGACATCACGGCAAAGACCGATGTGCGTCTTTCAGAAGATCACAGCCTGAAGTTCTTTGGGCTCTTTGGCGATAGCTACATCGAGTCATACCAATCAACACGCGACACGACATACACTGGCGATCAGGACGTAGTCTATGGTACAAAGCTCGGCATTGCAGGACTTTCGTGGCAGCATATTTATTCGCCGCGCACGATCGGTACACTCTCAGTTTCAAGTGTGCTTAATACCTATCATCTCGAAGTCGATTCCGTGACGGCTACACCTGATTACAAATTTCTTTCGCGAACGAAGTTCTTCGGTTATGATAATGAGGAAGGTTACGTTGGCGGAAAGTATACACTTTCGCATTCGATCAATCCGGCAAACTTGTTGACAGGAGGAGTCGAATACCGCTCGCTCTATTACACACTCGACGAGAACGACGTACCGGGCACCGGGACGGATACCACACTCTTCTCACTGAAAGAAACCGGCACCTCGGGCCAGATGATGGGATTTGTAAACTGGAATTGGCGGCCGACAAGCGACCTAGTGTTTAATACGGGTGTTTACGCCCAGAATCTTGGATTGTCGGGAAAAACAGCGATCGATCCGCGATTTGGATTTGCCTTTACGCTTGACGAAGAAAACACATTTAACGCCGGATGGGGCATCTTCCATCAGTCGCAGCCACTTGGCATTTACTATGGCCATCCGGAGAATACGAACCTTGACTTCACCGAAGCGACACATTACGTGCTTGGCTGGACGCATCTCTTTAACTACGACTTGCAGGCAAAAGCCGAAGGCTACTACAAGCTCTATAGCAAAGCACCTGTCGAGGCGAATGGCAGTGGCTATGTATCGCTCTTAAATGCAGGAGCTGAGTTTAATAATATCTCGACCAACGAGCAATTTATCAGCGACGGAAAAGGCAAGACATATGGCGCAGAGCTATCGCTAACCAAGCGATTCACCGATGGCTACTATTTCCTGCTGACAGGTTCGTATGTTCGTCAGGAGTATACTGGTGCCGATGGCGTCTGGCGGTTCGGGACGTTCGATAACCAGTTCATCGGCAACATCCTGGCTGGCTATGAATGGAAGGTGTCGGATAACTTCTCGATCGAGGTCAGCACAAAGTTTACTTATGCCGGTGGCGCGCCGTATACGCCGATCGATCTCGATAGCTCGCGGAAGTATCATGATACGAGATACGACGAAAGCAACCCGTACTCGCAGCGCAACAGCCCATTTCGTCGGCTTGACGTACGCATCGAGTTCAAGAATAACTTTGACGGCTGGTCGCTCTCCGGCTTCTTCCTGGTCGATAACGTGCTCGACAGCAAGAACATCGAGCGCCGCTACTTCCGCAACGCAACGGACCAGGTGGAAGAGATCTACCAGTACGGATTCTTCCCGGTCGGCGGGTTTAGGATCGAATTCTAGAATCTCTGCGTGCATTTACCTCTGCGCCCTCAGCGTCTATGCGGTTAATCCCCCTTGGGATACCGCAGAGACGCAGAGTTTTTCACAAGTTAACAAGTTGTTTTCCCATGTTGGAAACTTGTTAATGATTATGTGCCTTGTATCTGCCCACGCTCCCATTGTTTTCCCTTGCATAGGATGTAGTTTTGCATCCCTTTTTTAAGAGAGTATCCAGTGAGCATCATTCCAATTCAAACAAAAGAATTCGCCGGCGCTAGGTCGAGTCGTAACTATCTCAAGTCGTTTAGCGAGCTCTACGAGAAGATCGCCTCGTCGCAGTATTTGCCGCCGCAGGCGCTCGAGGTCGAGCAGTCGCTGCTTGGCGCTATGATGCTCGATAAGCAGGCTGCAAACCGCGTTATGGAAGTCCTGGGCGACCGTACCGTCGAAGACAGACCGTTCTACCGCGATGCTCACACGGCCATTTACCGTGCCCTCGTAGCACTCGATGCAACCGGCGAGCCGATCGATCTGCTTTCGGCCACGAACCGCCTGCGCGTCGATGGCGTCCTCGAAGATGTTGGCGGAACGCCGTATCTTGTTGAGCTGACGCAAAAAGTGGTTACAACGGCGAACGTCGAGGCCCATGCGCGCCTCATCCTCGAAAAGTTTATCGCCCGCGAGCTGATCCGTACCTGCGAAGAGATGAAGCTCCGCGCCTTTGTCGGCGAAGACGACACGTTCGAGCTGCTCGATAAAGCTGAGGCAGGGCTGTTCCGCCTTTCCGAAACGCGCCACCGCAAGAGCTTCTCGTCAATGAAAGACCTTGCCAAGGAGACGATGGAGCATCTGATGACGATCCAGGAGCATCACTCGGGCGTCACCGGTATTCCTTCCGGCCTTATAGATCTCGACGATATGACCGGCGGCTGGCAAAAGACCGATCTTATTATTCTCGCAGCTCGCCCCTCACAAGGTAAGACTGCTCTGGCCCTGACGCTCGCGCGTTCGGCTGCACTCAATCCCGATAAGAACCTTCGCTCCGGCGTTGCGATCTTCTCGCTCGAAATGGGCGCACAACAGCTCGTGCTTCGTATGCTCTGCAGCGAAGCGCAGGTGAATATGCAAAATGCTCGTAAAGGCAGACTAAAGCAGGAGGACTTGAACAAAGTCGTTGCGGCGATCGACCGCCTGCAGAAGGCGCCGATCTTTATCGACGATACTGCAGGTATCACGCCGCTTGAGCTTCGCGCGAAATGCCGACGCCTCAAACAGACGGAAAACATCGGCCTTGTCATCGTCGACTATTTGCAGCTTATGGAAGCGGGCCGCAACATGGACTCGCGCGAACGAGAAATCTCGATGATCTCGCGTTCGCTCAAAGCGCTCTCGAAAGAGTTGAACGTACCGGTGATTGCGCTTAGCCAGCTCAATCGTGGTGTTGAAACGCGATCGGCAACGGATAAGCGTCCGATGCTTTCCGATCTTCGCGAATCGGGTGCGATCGAGCAGGATGCCGATCTTGTGCTTTTCATCTACCGTCCGGAAACGTATGGCATTGAGAACTGGGACGACGATCAGACGCCGACAAAGGGCTCTGCCGAGATCATTATCGGCAAGCAGCGTAACGGCCCGATCGGCTCGACGCGCGTCTCTTTCCGAGGTGATGTCGGTAGGTTCGATAATCTGCACCGAATCCCCGAATTCGAGGAGCCCCAGAAAAATACTGGCGGTTCTCCGGTGAACTTCGAGCCGGCGTTCTAAATTTGCATCATGAACAAGCTGATCAATCCCAAGTCTCTTGCCGCTCCGGTCGGATTTTCGTATGCTGTACGCTCAGAGGGTGGACGGACCGTCTGGCTCGGCGGCCATGTCTCCTTCGATGAAGGCGGCTTTATCGTTCATGTCGGAGATATGATCGGGCAATTCCGCCAGACCCTTGCGAACATGCAAGTCACGATGCGCGAAGCAGGCGGAGCAATGACCGATATCGTGAAGATGACGATCTTCACTACCGATAAGCGCTCGTACAAAACCAGCCTTAAAGAACTTGGCGGCATTTACCGTGAATACTTCGGTAAGTATTTTCCTGCCATGACGCTTGTCGAAGTGAAATCGCTCTTCGAAGACGAAGCCTTACTCGAGATCGAAGCCATCGCCGTCCTCCCCGCATAAATGGACTTCTCATTTTCTCCACAGGAATTACAGTGGCGCGACGTCGCCCGCACCTTCGCGCAAAATGAAGTTGCTCCGATCGCTCGCGAAATGGATGAGAAAGGTGAGATGCCTCTCTCGCTTGTGAAGCGCATGGCAGAGCTTGGCCTGCTCGGCGCAACAATTCCAAAAGCAAATGGTGGCAGCGAGATGTCGAATCTTGCGCTTGCACTTGTGTATGAAGAGCTTGGGCGCGCATGCTCGAGTGTTCGCGGATTTATGACGGTGCACTCGTCGCTGGTAATGCAGTGCATCAGCCACTACGCTAGCGACGAGCAGCGACAAGCATATCTTCCGAAGCTTGCGAGCGGCGAGATGATCGGCTGCTATGCACTCACCGAGCCGGAAGCCGGAAGCGATGCTGCGAACATCCAGACGTTTGCGACGAAAGTCGATGGCGGATATCATCTTAACGGAGAGAAGATCTGGATCACCAATGGTGGCATTGCGCATATTGCCATCATCTTTGCGAAGCTCCCACAGGAATCCGGCAAACCGCATCAGGCGATCACTGCATTTCTTGTCGATCCATCGTCAAAAGGTTTTAATCGTTCGAAGATGCCGGGCAAAGAGCTTGGGCACCGGGCAAGCGATCATGCGCATATCAAGTTGCAGAATTGCTTTGTGCCCGAAGCGAATGTGCTTGGCGGCGAGCGCAACGGTTTTGCCGTTGCCATGGGCGCACTGGATTTTGGCCGTCCGGGAGTTGCTGCCGGAGCGCTGGGAGTGCATCAGGCATGTCTCGATGCATCGGTGGACTTCGTCCGTAAGCGCAAGCAGTTCGGCTCGCGGCTCGGGGATTTTGAGATGGTGCAGGCTGCCATTGCAGAGATGAAGGTCTCGCTTGAGGCCTCGCGTCACCTTGTCTACCACGCTGCATGGAAGAAAGACCAGGGACTTCCGTCGACGCTGGAAAGCTCGATGGCCAAGCTCCATGCCACCGAAGCAGCCCTGAAAGCTGCCAGCGAAGCTGTATTGCTGCATGGCGGGCGGGGGTATTCGAACGAGTATCCGGTCGAGCGGTACTACCGGGATATCAAGGGATTGCAGATCTACGAGGGGACGTCGCACATCCAGCGGATCCTCATTGCCCGGAACGTCATCGGAAAGCCCTAAACTTTCCTTGGTTTCCGGCGGTTATTTGTCACTCAATAATCTAACGAACTATGGGTATCTTCTTCTTATTGATGGTAGTGGGTATGGTCGGGATCATCTATATCTGCTATAAAGACGTTTGGGCCGAGAAGAAAAAGAATAACTAATCGTAGAGCAGATATTTCCGTCGGGCCAGACGGAATTTGGCCGCATCGAGCCTCCAGTTGCCGAAGAGCTCTTCTATATTTCCATTATTTTCAATTCGCTTCCGCAGTTCGCGCGTACCTGTTACTTTGTCAAACATCTGCCTGACGCTGAAGGTCGTCGCGTTGTAGGTCTTGTTGAGATTCGTGTCAGAGGTGATCAACGTCTTCATCATTGCGAACTGCATCGGATAGATCTCACCTGCGATCGGCGTATCAATGGCAAAGTCGATCTTAATCCCATTGTAATTCTTCGTTGCGTATTCGAACGGCGCCGTGTAGTTCTCTGCGATGATCCGGAGGTTCTTCGGCTTCGTAGAATCGACTACTGCGTAGAGCGTTGGCTGTGAAATCAGCCTTGAACCAATGCGCTGAAATGGTGCGTCAGTGCCCATGCCGATCGAGAGAATGCCAAGTTCACCGATGGCGCCGAGCATTGCTGCACCGAAGGCAGCTTCCGGCGTCGGCACGTTCGGGCTTGGCGCATTCCACTCCAGCTTTGTCGCATGCCAGGTCATGGAGCGCTTCCAGTTGTTGAGCTTGATCACACGCAAGTTGAGCTTCGGAGCTTGTTCGAACCAGCGCTCGCCTTTTGCCATCTGCGCAAGTTCGCCAAGGGTCATGCCGTGGATGTATGGCACTGGCACCTGACCGACGAAGGACTTCAGCGTTGTGTCGAGAATATTCCCTTCGACGCGTTCGCCACCAAGCGGGTTGGGACGATCGAGCACAATAAACTCTTTGCCGTTCTCTGCAGCGGCTTCCATAGCGAGCACCATCGTTGAGAGATAGGTGTAGGGACGCACGCCGATATCCTGAATATCGAAGACGAGGACGTCGACATTCTGCAGCATTTTCTTCGTTGGCTTGCGTGCAGCTCCGTAGAGCGAGTGGATCGGTACGTTACGATACATAGTCGCCGTATCGCTTTCGACACCTGCCTTGCGGATGCCGGTGAATCCATGCTCGGGCGAGAAGATGGCAACAAGCTTTACTTTCGCATCGATGAGCAGGTCCGGACCAAACTTATCGGCGCTCGAGAGCGACGTCTGGTTACAGATAAATCCGACTCGCTTGCCTTTAAGCGACGAAAATTTCTCGTTCGCGAGAACGTCGAGACCGGTTCTTGTTTGAGCAAATGATGAAACCGTAAAGAGAAG
>JANWLI010000016.1 GCA_025450975.1 Candidatus Kapaibacterium sp.
CAAATGATGCTTTCGGAAATTATGCCGTAAAGTGGAAGACGGCAGTAACGGTCGTACCAGAGGAAAAATCGAAGCGGACCTCATCGGCAAGCGAGCGGAGCAGGAAGACGCCGCGGCCACTTGGCACTAACAGACGGTCGTCATGTGTCGGATCGGGAAGCTTTTCCGGATCGAATCCATCGCCCGTATCCTGAACCATGAGGCGGAATACCGAATGATTTTTTTCGATCGTGATCGTGATCTTTTCCGATGGCTTGTTGTGCGAGCCATGGCGGATGGCATTCGTGACAGCCTCGCTTAACGAGAGCAGGATCTCGTATTGTTTATCGGAGGGGATCGGAAGATTTTCGATATAAAGCTGAGCCCACTCGTGCACTTTGCCGAGATGTTCGAGCGAAGCAGGAATTACCAGGGAATCAGATTGTATCGTAGTCGGCACTAGTTCGTTGAATCGTTAACAGGATGGTTAGGTTCGCCAAGCATCCAGTTCTTATAGCGGGCCAGGTCCCTGACGAGCCGCATCAATGCTGATTGCGAATCGGCCGAGGGGCCAAGAAACCGCTCAAGACGGCACTCGTCGGGGAGGCTTGATAATGATGAACGCACCTGTTCTACGCTTTCGCGCAGCGATTGTTGCATCCTGTCAAACCCTTGAATGCCACGGCCTTCGCGTCGAATGACTTCAAAGATCTTAACGGCGAAGGCCGAGTGAAATGTTAAGGTATAGAGCACCGGGTCCGGAGCATTGCCGATAATACCTTGCAGAGCCTCTGCTTCTTCGAGGCCCTGCAGACGTTCGGATGTAAGAGCCGGGCGAGGTGAGTCGCTATCCATGCGTGAACGTTGTGCGTGCAGATGGAAATTATCCGTTAGCTCCCGATCATGCCGACGATCTCACCTGAATACTTCTCGAAGTGTTCCGGGCTCATATCGGCAACGATCGTTTTCAGCGAATCAGGATCGCTCGGCTTTGCTTTGACGAGATCCTCGAGCTGCTTATTATTGAAAAGTACGTAGGGCTTGATGTTCTCTTCGCGTGCCCGTGTATTACGCCATTTACGGATGGATTCGTAGAGCGGCATCTGCTCGCTGCTCAGATCCGGGATGTGCTCGGTACGCTCGCGCTCCGGCTTTTTGGGTGCATGATCGCTGTGATTGCTTCGGTGATTCGTTTGCGGACGCTGGCGCTCACGATCCAACTCATAGATCATGAGGACATTCCATCCATTATCGGTATACGTGGCAGACCAATGGTGGGTACGCTTGCCTTGCAAAAACGTATTTACTGCTTCTTCCGACGCAGTGTCGGTGATACGAAAGGTTTTGAGTTGTAAAGCCATAGGAGTAGGTTCTTGAGTTGGTGATGCGTCCCGTATCTTGCCGTCAGTAATTGAGCCGGAAAGCGGGACACTAACGTAACGGCGGAATACCTATCAAGAATCCCCGTATTTCGGGGGATCCTACAGGGAATTCGCAGTTTGCGTTAGAACGGTTTTAAATAGAGAACAACGATCCTTCGGGGGCGAAGTTGGGGCAACATGGTGGGCATTACAGGGTTCGAACCTGTGACCTTTCGCGTGTGAAGCGAACGCTCTGGACCAGCTGAGCTAAATGCCCGGATCAGCAGTCGTAAACCTTGCCTCAGGTTTTGCGGTTCCGAAGACCGATAATAGGGTATTTTTGCACTTTCTATCTTGATCCGAATGGCGCAATCCCAACCGAAACGACCACAACAGAAAAACCTGCAGGAGCTTCGCTCAGCCGAATCAAAACCATTGATCCCGAAACAATGGCGTCTGCCGGCTGGTATTATTGCCATTCTCATCATTCTCCTCGTCTTTTTTGGGAAAGCGCTCGGAACGGATAAGACCTTTCAGGCAGGCGATATTATCGCCAGCGAAAGTATCCTTCCGTATTTAGAAGCGGCCAAAGCTGCCGGCCAGAGTGTACCGCAGTGGATCCCGAACATCTTCGGCGGCATGCCAAGCTTTGCCTCGTCGCTTTCGACCGGTGACCGAAGCTACGATCTTACCTACACGGTGTATAACAGCCTCCGCCTCGGAGCTCGCGACATTGCCGGCGATGGCATGCTGATGCTCTTTCACTACTTCATCTTTGGTGTCGGTGTATTGCTTTTTTTACGCATCGCGAGGAAGACATCGTATACAGCTGCGCTCTTTGGCGCCTTCGCAGCAATCCTTTCGACGTGGTTCCTAACGTATGCGATGATCGGGCATAACACGAAGGTCTTCGCGATCGCGCTCTTCCCCTATATTCTTCTGTCGCTTGAAAAGTTACGCGAGCCTCAGAAGACCTGGAAGCAGCTACTTGCGTGGGGTGGCGGACTTGCACTTGCTATCCATTTGCTGCTTGAGTCGACGCACGCGCAGATGATCTTCTACATCGCGCTTGCCGTACTCATTTATTTTATTGTGGGGCTCATCGTCGATCTGATGCGCAAGCAGAATCTGGGGCCGATCGTTCGAACCGGCATTATCGCCCTCATTGCGAGCGGCCTCGCCTTTGCGATGTCGGCCGATCGCTACATGGCACAGTTAAGCTATGCGCCGTATTCGATACGCGGAACACCGCCGCTTGTCGAACGGGGTACATCGGATTCCGCTCCGGTGCTTAATACCAATACAGCTTCCGGTCTGGACTGGGAGTATGCTACTGCGTATTCGTTTTCTCCGGGAGAAATGATCACGTTTCTAGTACCTGGATGGTTCGGGTTTGGCAAGTTGCCATATAGCGGACCGGAAGTGCCGCCGGATACCCGAATCGTTACCTACTTCGGGCAGATGATCACTACCGATGCTGCGAATTACATGGGTTCGATCGTCTTCTTCCTCGGCCTGATCGCGATCGTTACCCTCTGGAAGCGCGACCGGCTCGTACCTGCGCTCGCCTTCATCAGTTTAGTCGGCTTACTACTCTCGTTTGGCGATAACTTCTCGCTCTTGTATAAGCCGATGTTCAACCTCTTCCCCGGGTTCAATTCATTCCGCGCGCCGATGATGGCACTAGCGATGATGCAACTCGCCTTTCCGTTGCTTGCTGCATTGGCGCTTGATAAACTCATCAGAGGTACGAACGGAGACGAACACGATCGTTCGAAACTGCGCTCGGCGCTCACGTATGCATTTTATGCTGCTGCAGGTCTGACCGTTATCTTCCTCGTTGGCCGTGGCGCGATCGGCAGTTCAGTGGCCGACCGTCTCAATGCAAGTGGGAAACAGATCGCGCAATATCCGGAAGGGATTAAGCAGCTCGCTGTTTCGACTGCGCAGAATGATGCGGTGATCTGCCTGCTCATTGCTGCACTCGGCCTCGGTGCGATCTGGTGGTTCGTCCGCAACAAGAAAGCAGTGCCGGCGTTTGTCGGCGGCATCGTCGTCGTTCTATCACTTTTCGACTTGTGGCGAGTCGGGACACGCCCGTTCGAAGTAACGACGAAAGCAGATCAGAGCAGCGTGTTCCGCGATCATGATTATGTGTCGTTCATTAAGAAAGACCCGTCGCTTTACCGTGTACTCGATCTGAGCGAAGGAACATCGAACGTTCCGGTTTCCTGGGGCTTGCAGACGATCGCCGGCTATCATGCTGCGAAGGTCCGTCGCTTTCAGGATGTCGTCGATGTCACCGGCAATGCCAATGGCAATGTGATCTTCAACCCGTTCATGTGGAGATTGCTCAATGTGAAGTACGTGATCGCCAGTGGTGCTGTCGATTCGATCGAGGGACGTCACAAATTAGCCTTTATGTCGCAGGAGCAGGTGCAGGGCGCCGAAGGCCAGCGCGAAGAGAAGATGCTTGTCTGGGAAAACACAGCTGTTCTGCCACGAGCATTCTTTGTCAATCGTTACGAAGTGAAGCAGCCGCTGGAAATGCTCGAACTCATGCGCGACGGCAAGTTCGATCCGCGTGACGTCGCATACTTTGACGCGCAGCCCGAAGGTATCGGCTCGCTTGCAACGACGCCGGTAAACGATTCTGCCGAGTCGGTGCAGGTCACCAAGTATGAAAACGAAGTTGTCGAGATGAAGACAAAGACAAGCGGCGAACGCCTGGTCTTTTTCTCCGATACATGGTACCCGTATTGGTCGGCAACGATCGACGGGAATACCTCAGTACCGATCTACCGTGCGAACTATGCCTTCCGAGCATTCAAAGTGCCTGCCGGAGAGCATACGATCCGGTTCGAGTATCACGATCCCAAGTACGAATCTGGCAGGACGATGTCAATGATCGCCAATATCATCGTTGTTGGTGCGCTCGTCGTTGGTATCGTACTCTCTATTCAGGGAAAGAAGAAAGAAGCGCCGCCGGCAGCAAGCTGAGCTTAAGTACGATGTACGTGCATCGAGCTTCCTTGCGCAGTAGGGAAGATGATCATCTCGGCGATCTGCACATGTGCAGGTCGCGTAGCAGCCCAAAGGACTGACTCCGCAACATCTTCCGGCGAAAGTGGCGTCAGCCCTTTGTACACCTGATCGGCTTTCTCTTCGTTGCCGCGAAAGCGGACGACGGAGAATTCTGTTTCGACGAGACCCGGATCGATCGTCGTTACCCGAAGTGGCGTATCGAAGAGATCGATGCGCAATCCTTTTGTGATCGCATCGACTGCATACTTCGATGCACAGTAGACATTGCCTCGCGGATACACTTCATGTCCGGCGATAGAGCCGATGTTAATAATGTGACCACTGTTGCGTGCGACCATTCCCGGCACAACCTCCCGCGTGACGTAGAGCAAGCCTTTCACATTTGTATCGATCATTTCCTCCCAGTCTTCATAGGATCCTTCATGCAGCTTATCGAGGCCACGCGAGAGCCCTGCATTATTGATCAGGATGTCGATCTTCTTCCATGCTTCCGGAAGTGAGGCGATAGCAGCTTTGACCGCTTCGCGGTCGCGGACGTCGAGCTCGAATACATGGATCGCAATATCCGGATATTGCGCTGCAAGTTCTTGCTGCAGTTGGCGAACCCGGTCGATTCGGCGGGCGCAGAGCAACAGTCGGGCCTTTTGCCCGGCAAAGGCCTTCGCGCATGCCTTGCCAATACCACTGGATGCGCCGGTTATCAGTACAGTACGTTCTTCGATCATTCTTCAAAATTACGCCGGAAACGGTCGTTCATTTTAGTAACTAAAGGCAATTTTAGGCGTTCTTTAAGTACACGACCTTCTTTTTTCGTAGTGATGCTGCGTCTGACGCGATATATTGCTGTTGTTGTTATCCTTCATTCCCTTGCCTCCGTAGCGTTTGGTCAGTGGAAGCAGCTGGCATCGTTCAATTCGCAGATCGTCTCCATTCACTTCCAGACCGAGGATAATCGCCCACAAGTTGGTTTTGTCGGTACTGCCACTGGCGAAGTCTGGCGTACAACCGATCGTGGGATCACCTGGACACCGGCAGTAACACCATCCTTTCTCAATGGACGTGTTACCTCCTTTACGTTTAAGGACTCGTTGATAGGCTGGTTCAGCGCGATGGAGGAATCGAATGTCGCGTGTTTGTATAAGACGACAAATGGCGGTGCGAACTGGATTGCCATCGATTCGCTCGTTGGTTCGTGTACATCCATCACGTACAATCGGGCTCCATATAACACACTGATCCTTACGACCTGGAGCGGATATAATTTGGTATCTCTCAACGACGGTGCACGGTGGGGCAGCACCGGTTTTAGCGTGCCCATGTGCGGGGTAACCTTCCCGACCGCGAGATTCGGCGTAATGTCGTGTACGCAATCGCAACAGATCTATTTTTCCGATAATGGAGGAGCCAGTTGGCGGAAGCTGCTCGGTGGTGACTTGCAGGAAATGTGGAATCCCCATGGGATCAAAGGCACAACTATCGTTCTTGGTGTTGCCGAGCTCTCACGCCAGATCCTCCGATCCTGGGATAGCGGGAATAATTGGGAGCCGGTTTCGCAACTGCAGAAGAACGATCTAACAGGGTACATCGGCGGTACTGCGAAAGCACTCTTTCTTCAAGCCAAGGATGGAATTTATGTGTCGCGTGATACGGGACAAACGTGGAAGGCGTACTGCGGGCCCGGCAATGATTACGACACGCGCATGTTCGTTACCGGCGACACGGTATACGCCGGAGGCGTCGACGGGAAGCTGTATGCCAATTACTACGGTGTTTCCAATTACAAGGAGTTTCTCGAGTTCTCACGTACCGAGTACGATTTCCTTTCTCCAGGCTGCTACAGAATGGATTCGGCGATCCATCTGACCAATATTTCTTCCTGTGAGAAAGTGAAGATCACGGCGATAAGTATTAGCCCGCAAGGTTCTTCGACCTTCGGATTTTTCCAGCAGACGCTGCCAAAGACCATCGGAAGTTCCGATTCGATCAGGATCTACTACACGCCCGATGACCTTAAACCCGATTCGGCTGAGTTCTCCGTGACCTACTCGGTCGGCGATTCTGTCTACACGCAAAAGATCAAACTCAAAGGCAACGGCAAACAAGGACTGAATGTCGGTTTTAGTAAAGAGCTGTCGATCCTGCTTGCATCTGATTGCGCCAAGCTCGATACCTTCATCACGATCAAGAACGGGCCGTGCGATTCGATCACACTAATTTCCGCAGCCGTAAGCGATCAGGCGACCTTCACGGTCTCGATGCCGGGGCTGCCGTTTACTGTTGGGCCCAATGGCTCAATAAATATTGGGCTTGGGGTGAATACCGTCACACCCGGAGATTATACCGCTTCGGTACTTGTGCGTTTAAGCGATGGCATCACGTTCCTCGATACGCTCATCACGATCAAGTTAAAAGTACTCTCAGCGCGTGATCCGTTGGTGACCTTCTCGAAGCCCAGCATTAAGTTTGATTCCGTCTCCACCTGCGACATCCGGTTTGATACGCTACGCATTACCAATACGATCTGTAAACAGGTAACGATCGAAAATATTAGCATTGCTCCTACCGGGCCTGCGTTTTCCGTTATTTATCAGCCTCCGGGTGTGCGCTTCCTCAAGCCCAATGAAAGCGATTCGATTATCGTTGCCTATGCGCCTTCCGATGAGTCGCCGCTTGTGGCCACGATCGCCATCCGCACGGCCTTCGATCCGGCAACCACACGCGATACGCAGATCGCTATCACCGGATTTGGTAAGGCATTTGGCGATGCAGCACTCACCACATCGTCGCTGACATTTTCTTCAATGAATGAATGCGAAGAGACCGATGTCGAGAGCTGGCTTATCAACCTTTCCTGCGACAGCGCAGAGATCGTCGGCCTTGAGTTACCAACCGGTGGTGGATTCCAGATCGTCGAACCGCTGCTTCCGACCGATATTGGTCCCGACGATTCCGTACGCATCCGCATTCATGTCGGGCCGATCGGCAGCGGGTCGAAGTTCGATTCCGTTGGCATCCGTATTCGTACGCGCTCTGGTGTTGAACGCTTACTCAAGCTGACACTGCTCGGCACTGTGAAGGCCAGACAACGATCGCTGACGCTCTCAAGTCCCCTCACGCTCGATAGTGTTGCACCATGCACATCGGTCGATACGTTAATTACACTCGCTAACTACGGTGTCTGTGACACGCTCGTGATCGACAGTGTGCTACTTGCCGGCGCCTCATGGTTTGGAGTTGACCCGGGTTCGTTGCCTATCACGCTGCTGCCCAACGATTCCATCCAGGTGCGGCTGCATTTTAGTCCGCCCGCAAATGGACAATCAAGTGGTGTTCTCCGCTTTGTCGGCAATGGCCTTGATACGTCTGTTGCGGTGCAGATCGGCACGGGTGCCTACGTCGATCCAATGCCAATGGCATTATCGGATAGCATGTTCACGGCATTCTTATGCAAGAATGCGATGCAGCAGATCCTGCTCAGCAACCCACTATGTGATACGCTCGTCATCGATAGTCTATCGCTTACCGGAAATGGTGTTCAGTTTAGCTTTACTTCGGGCGTGTCCTTGCCCTTGCGGATATTACCCGGCAGAGACACCGTGATCGAGGTCGAGTTCGATCCGAGTGCACCCGGCGATTCGACGGCGCTCCTGACGATCGGTTCGGGCGAGAACAATATTAGTAAGAGCGTCCCGCTTCTTGGCTCCTATCGAAATACGAAGGGCGTTGCCGGGATCGATGCAACGATCGATAATGGAGCGAAGCAATTACTCATCGGCGAGAATGATTTCTTCGTCGTGAATATCGTGGCAAATAATTTTATCGAGAAAGCGCGCGATCTCTCGACGATCGAATGCAGTTTCCGCTTTAACGATAACGTGCTGACCTACGAGAACTCTGCCTATCTCTGGGGAGGACTCGGAAGTTTCCAGCGCGATACTGGCTTCCTGCGTTTTGTGATCAATGCGGCGGCCGTTAACGATATCCAGCCAGGACAGCTCCTTGCAACTGTGACGTTCTCAACGACGATCGGCGACAGTACCTACTCACCCATCGATTTTTCGACACGGTTGAATCCCAGCGATTCTCTGTATCACCTCTGTGTGCTCGAGCCGCTTGCTGCCGATCCGATCCGTGTCGACATCAACGATACCTGTGGCGATGCAATCATTCGCAAATGGATCAATAGGCGTCTGGATATCTTTGACAACTTCTCCATCGTCCCGAATCCGACAAACGACTTGCGCGAGGTCAAAGTAACATTCGACCTTCTGCACCAGCAGGATGTGACGTTAAGTATTTACGATGCCAATGGCAAAAAGCTCACGAATAAGAGCTATCCGGAGTTACGAAAGGGGAAGCATGAGATGCACCTTGCGCTCCCGCAGGTATCGGAAGGCTGGTGTTTTGTGATGGTCGAATCGCCCGGTCAGCGCGATGTGAAGAAGCTTATCCTGCGGAAGTAGCTACGCTTTTTGCGGCTCTTCTTTTTTCTCCTGCCAGCTTGCCCAGTACTCTTTCCACTCGACCGAATCCATCGACGGCGCGATCTTCAGCGGATTGCGTGCATCGAGCATCACTGCAGCTTCGTTCGTGCGTGTCAGCTTCGCCTGATTACGCAACGCCTTCGGATGCGGGCCATGATGAATGCCTTGTGGGTGAAGCGTCAGCATTGCCGGACGGATGTTATCACGGCTGAAGAAATCGCCATCATGATAAAATAACACTTCATCGTAATCAGTATTGCGATGATAGAACGGGACCTTGAGCGTATCCGGATCTTCTTCGAGCGGACGTGGCAGGAAGGAGCAGATCACAAAATTTTGTGCAAGGAAGGTTGTGTGCACCGGCGGTGGCAAATGTACGCGTGGTGATATCACGGGACGGATATCGCGCATGTTCAACTTGAATACCGTCAGATCTCCGCGCCAGCCGACAATATCGATCGGATGATGCGGGTAGAAGATCGACGTCCACTCGCCGATGCGCTTGACGCGCACTTCATACTCCTGGCCGTTAAGCGGGGTCTTCTGGAATTCCGTGAACTCCGGCAATTGCAGCGCGCTCATGTCGTAGAGTGCATGCATTCCCATCAGGCCTTTCTGCTCAGGTGTTGGCGGAAGGATCTCCGAATGGGCTTCGACCATGATGAAAAAGTTATCCGTCGTTTCCGGGATCATGCGGTATGTTGTTGCGCGGGGGATGACGACGTAATCGCCTGGTTCGAATTCCAGGACGCCGAAATCCGTCTCGAACTTGCCTTTGCCTTTATGGACAAAGTACAGCAGATCGCCATCGGCATTACGGAAGTACGCCGTATGCGGCTTCGAGCGGCGCGAGACGAGCAGGATGACATCGTCATTATAGAGGACGGGCGTCGGCAGGCCGTCCGGATCGTTGAGATCGGTTGGCTCAAGCTGATCGAGGTAGTAAGCATGCGGGCGCATCGGTCCTTCGATGCGGCTCCAGCCTGTCGGCGCATGCGCATGATAGAGATGCGATACTCTGCCAAAAAAGCCTTCCCGGCCGTGTTCTTCTTCAAAGGTCCCTTCGGGAATGCCTACGTGAGGCTGTTTCGTCGTTTTGCCGCGATGGATCGGGAAATTCATGGTTTTCCGTAATTAGTAATGGTCCCTAAACGAATTGTTGGCAAAGAGTATTTCCGGCAAATGAAGCCGCCACCAAGCGTGTTACCAATCCCTTAGGAATACGTATGTACCAGAGAATATCATGGATAGGCGGGACTTTCTACAGGCTGTTGGCGGAGGAGTATTGGCAGTGACGTCATTACCCGAGATCTCGAACGTTTTTGCTGCAAAAACGGAGCGCATGCCCGTGCTTTTCATTGGGCATGGAAGTCCGATGAATGCGATCGAAGACAATCGCTACAGCCAGGGCTGGCGCGAAGCTGCGAAAAAATTGCCGAAGCCCAAAGCGATCCTTTCCGTCTCAGCGCACTGGGAAACCGAAGGCACGCATGTAACGGCGATGGAAAAGCCGAAGACGATCCACGATTTCGGCGGCTTCCCGAAAGCGCTCTTCGATGCACAGTATCCTGCTCCCGGCTCGCCAGAGTTTGCAAAGCAGACTGCTGATGTTGTCGATCTGACGAAAGTCGGATTATCGCAGGACTGGGGACTTG
Source organism: Candidatus Kapaibacterium sp. (assembly GCA_025450975.1). Lineage (GTDB taxonomy): Bacteria > Bacteroidota > Ignavibacteria > Palsa-1295 > Palsa-1295 > JANWLI01. The sequence goes on from JANWLI010000016.1 coordinate 10,525, forward strand.
ATCACGGTACATGGTCCGTGCTCATGCAGATGTATCCGAAAGCCGATATTCCGGTATACCAGATCAGCCTCGATGCAACGAAGGCGCCTGAGTATCACTATAATCTCGGCAAAGAATTGCGGGCTCTGCGCGATCGCGGCGTGCTGATTATCGGCAGTGGCAACATCGTCCACAATCTCCGCATGATGCGTTTCGACGGCAAGATGTACGACTGGGCGCCGGAGTTCGACGAGAAGATCAAGACCTTCATCGAAAAAGGCGACGATATGGGGTCCGTCCATTACGAAAAGTTAGGTTCGGTGGCTAACTATGCCGTGCCGACAAACGAGCATTACCTTCCGCTCCTGTATGTCCTCGGAGCAAAAGATGCAAAGGAAAAACCGAAGTTCTTCAACGATGTCCTCGATATGGGCTCGATTTCGATGCGCTCGGTGCGGTTTGGGTAAGCCGAAGCGCCTGTTTGCACGATAAAACCAGGAGTTGTGTTTGCTACAATCAATGAGTTCTGAAGCGAAAAGTCCGAAGCGTGTTGCGATTGTTACCTTAGGCTGCGAGAAGAATACCTACGATTCTGAAGTGCTGATGGGTGGGCTGCGCCGTTCTGGCGTCGAATTGGTTAAGGATCCCGGCCAATCCGATATTATCATCCTCAATACCTGCGGGTTTATCGATAGCGCCAAGCGCGAGTCGATCAATTCCATTCTTGAAGCCGTCGAAATGAAGAAGGACGGCGAAGTGCGACAGGTCTATGTTGCCGGCTGCCTTTCCGAGCGCTATCGCTCCGATCTCGAAGCCGACATACCGGAAGTTGATGGATACTTCGGCACCGAAGATTTCGAAAAGATCATTAAAACTGTTGTTCCGGAATCGGACCTGGTGTTCGGTCCGAATCTGAAGTACGATCTTCTCGGCGAACGCGTGCTGACGACGCCGAAGCATTTTTCCTACATCAAGATCTCCGAAGGGTGCGACAATCCGTGCTCGTTCTGTGCGATCCCGATCATGCGCGGAGGACACCGTTCGCGCGATGTCGAAGAGATCGCATTCGAAGCGATGATGCTTGCCGGTCAGGGCGTAAAAGAACTCGTCCTCATCGCACAGGATCTTACGTACTATGGCCTCGACACCGAGGGCTCGCGAACACTTTCGAAGCTCTTGCAGCGTCTCGTAAAAGTTAACGGCATCGAATGGATACGCCTGATGTATGCGTATCCGGCAAAATTTCCGCTCGATATTCTCGATGTCATCGCAGGCGAAGAGAAGATCGTGAAGGATCTTGACATGCCGGTGCAGCATGCTTCGACAAACGTCCTCAAAGACATGCGCCGCGGCATCACGCGCCGCGCAACCGAAGACATCATCGGCACGATCCGCGAGAAGGTACCCGGCATTGCACTGCGCACGACGCTCATCACCGGATTCCCGACAGAAGGCGATGCGGAGTTTGCAGAACTTGAAGAGTTTGTAGAGACGATGGCATTCGATCGTCTCGGCGTCTTTACGTATTCAGTTGAAGATGGCACGACGGCCGTTCCGCTCAACGATCCGATCCCCGAAGAAGAGAAGCGTTTGCGCCAGGCGCGCCTGATG
>JANWLI010000017.1 GCA_025450975.1 Candidatus Kapaibacterium sp.
CGCGTCTGCAGGGACATCCGGGTCGCGACATGGGACTTCCGGGCATCGAGAGCTCGACCGGCTCGCTCGGGCAGGGGCTCGGCAGTGCCGTCGGTATGGCGCTTGCCGATAAGCTCGTCTCGAAGAACGATCATCGCGTCTTTTCACTCACCGGCGACGGCGAGTTGCAGGAAGGCGAGATCTGGGAAGCAGCGATGAATGCTGCGCACTACAAGCTTGATAATCTTTGCGTGATCGTCGATCGCAATCATTGCCAGATCGATGGCCGCACGGACGAAGTCATGGAAGTCGAACCGGTCGTCGATAAGTGGCGGGCCTTCGGATTTCATACGATCTTTGTCGATGGTCATGATTATACTGCCTTACGCAAGGCATTTATCGAAGCCGAGAATACGAAAGGAAAGCCGACCTGCATCGTTGCACAAACGTATATGGGGCATCCGATCAGCTTCATGAACGACGATTATCGCTGGCACGGTAAGCCACCGAAACCGGATGAAGCAGATGTCGCACTTGCAGAACTGGGAGCATAAGAACATGGAAACAGCAACCGCAACTAAGGAAGTAACGATGGCAACGACGAACGGCGCGACCAAGCACGTCACCAAGATGGAGATGCACGGCAAGAAGGCAACGCGCTTTGGCTTCGGCGAAGGACTTGTGACGCTTGGCGAACGCTACGATAACGTTGTCGTGCTCGGCGGCGATATCACCGGCTCGGTCATGACGTCGTATTTCAAAGAGAAATTTCCGGATCGCTTCTTCTCGATGGGCATCATGGAAGCGACGGCAACGCTGATCGCAACCGGCCTCGCACTTTCAGGGAAGGTCCCGTTCTTCGCAAGCTATGGTGCATTCGCTGCATGCCGTAATACGGACATGCTGCGTATCTCCGTTTGCTATAACGATGCGAACGTGAAGATCGGCGGCGGCCATGCAGGCATTTCTGTGGGCCCTGACGGCGCAACGCACCAGGTGCTCGAAGAGATCGCCATCACGCGCGTGCTGCCGAACATGACGCTCATCGTGCCATGCGACTTCCTCGAAGCGAAGAAGGCGACGATCGCCATGGGCGAGTTTGTCGGTCCGTGCTACATCCGTTTTGGCCGTTCCGATACGCCGCTCTTTACGACCGACGATACGCCATTCGTGATCGGTAAGGCACAAGTGTTCAGACAGGGCACCGACCTTGCGATCTGCGCATGCGGCCCGATGGTGTGGGAAGCGCTTGTTGCTGCAGAAGAGCTTGCGAAAGAAGGCATCGAAGCGCGTGTGATCAACGTGTCGACGATCAAGCCACTCGATAAGGATACGATCATGGCTGCTGCACGCGAGTGCGGAGCGATCGTGACTGCCGAAGAGCATCAGATCACTGCCGGCCTCGGCAGTGCAGTTGCAGAGACGGTCGTCAAAGAGCATCCGGTGCCGATGGAATTTGTTGGTGTCAACGATACATTTGGCGGATCGGGTGAGCCTGAGGAGTTGATGCAGTTATTTGGTCTGACGGCGAAGGAGATCCTCGCAGCGGCGCGGAAAGTCCTTAAAAGAAAAGCGAAGTAATTATCACGACGGTCGGTAAGGATATTATACAAGCTCGCCAGCTTCTTGAAGCCGGCGAGCTTGTTGCTATTCCGACGGAAACCGTGTACGGTCTGGCGGCGAATGCGCTCAATGCCGAAGCAGTTGTCCAAATATTCGCGGTAAAGAATCGCCCGCATTTCGATCCGCTTATCGTCCACCTTTCCTCATTCGAAGAGGCGAAGAAGTATGCTTCGTCTATTCCTGCGTGGGCTGACCGATTGGCAGTGGCGTTTATGCCAGGTCCGCTCACCGTTGTGCCCCCGAAGGCTGCAGTTATTCCCGAGCTCGGGACAAGCGGACTTGACACTGTCGCGCTTCGCGTGCCTTCACACCCGTTAGCACACGAGTTGTTATCGCAGCTTTCCTTTCCGCTTGCAGCGCCGAGCGCAAATCCGTTTGGGTATGTGAGTCCGGTAACGGCGCAGCATGTGATGGACCAGCTTGGCGGGAAGATCCCATATAGCCTCGATGGCGATGCAGCGACAATAGGTTTGGAGTCGACGATCGTCGGAGAAGTCAACGGAGTGCCGACGATCCTGCGGCTTGGCGGTATTGCGCTGGAAGCGATCCGTGAGGTGATCGGTGATGTCGAGGTGCAGATCTCTGCATCGAACCCGCTGGCGCCGGGGCAGTTGGAGAGCCATTATTCACCCAATAAACAGTTGTTCTTCGATGCCGATCAGGAGATCGTAAGGTTTGAAGTATCGCAGATTCGCACGATCAGGTTTAGCACTTACCTGGAGGGTATTCCTCAGGATGCCCAACGGATATTAAGTCCGATGCGTGATCTAGCCGAAGCAGCACGCAATCTCTTCAGTACGATGCGCGAGCTCGACGGGGAAGAGGGGATCGTCATCTTTGCCGAGCGTTTTCCCGAAGAGGGGCTGGGGCGGGCGATCAACGACCGGCTGCAGCGTGCGGCGGTTTAAGACGAAGTAAGGATACTTTTTGCGGGATTTTTGTTGCCAATAGACCTGCAACTTCAACTAATCCAATAAAATCAACTTGTTAGCTCGACTTTTTGCCCCGATTTTTGCCTGTTTTGTCCTCAGCGGCTGTCTTACTTCGGAATTTAAGGAAATTCGTATTACGCTTAATCCCGATGGCAGCGGCAAAGGAATTATCACCTATGTCGATATTTCCAGCGAGCAGGGCGACGATACCGTATCGCTCGCGAAAGAAGATTTCGAATCGCTTGTTGCCGACGATCTCGAAGGCAAAAGCTTTGAGTCGGCAAACGAGAAGCTCAAGAATGTGAAGAAGCGCCTCTTCGTTGCCGATGGCAAGCTGATGGGGGAAGTCACGTTTGAGTTTTCGGAATTGGCTGCCATCGGATTATACAAGCATCAGAACGAAGGTCCGTTTATGTTTTATACTCTTGCCGACGGATTTCTTACCAGTGGCCAGTATGCAGCATCGAACGGCAGCTACGGCGGCGACAAGATGCCGATCGTTTTCTGGCCGAGCAATACAACGGAGTTCTATGTGAAGATGGCGCTCTCCGCTCCGGAAACGCCGAAGACTTCGTTAGCCACTAACTACATCGCCTGGCAAAGCAAGCGCCGCTAAGCAGCAAGCTTTTCGGCGATCGCGAGTGCCTGGGTTACGGGCACGGTCTCATCGAGCAAGGTCCAGCTTAATTCATAGGTCGCCACTTGTTCTGCGAGCGTTGTCTTAAAGAATGTTGAGTTGAATAATCCTCCGTGAATGGCGATGTTGCCATCGCAACGATCGGCGACGAGTTCGCACAGTCCTTCGATGTGGCGCGCTAAGTGATTTGTAGCTTCGACTGCGATCATGTGTGCCATCTCATCTTTCGGGATCAGATCGAAGACCATCGGCGCAAAATCTGCCGGCCTGATCTCATTTGCGTAGAGCATACTCCTGAACTTCGTCCGATCGTCGCCAACCATGGATTCAAGTTGTTCGGCAACAGCTTCGTAGAGTGCGCCCTGTTGTTCCATGCCGTCCGTGGCTTTGCAGTAGTGCTTGAGTGCGTGGAGGCCTATCCAGTGGCCGCTGCCTTCGTCGCCGAGGAGGCGTCCCCAGCCACCGATCTTCACGACTTCCTTATCCATGGTTCTCGCGAGGTAGACGCTGCCGGTGCCTGCGATAACTAAGAGGCCGGACATGTCGTCTTCCGGATAAGCAGCCTGCAAGGTGATCGTTGAATCGCTTTCGACATGGATCGGCAGCGAGGAATTGCTGAACTCTCTTTGGAGTGCAGATCGAAATTCCTCCTGCTTTTTCGGGTCGCCTGCGCCGGAGAGGGAAATGCCGATGGCGCCGATGTCGGACACGTTGCCGACAAGCTCCTGCGTGATCTCTTTGAAGCGCTTTGCAGCGGGTTCGATGCCGAGATCCGAATACTTCAGCGATTCTTCCTGAATAAAGTATTCGGGTTGATTATTATCTGACTTGATGAGAAAGCGGCTGCGGGATCCGCCGCCGTCAAAACCGATGGTGATCATGGTGAAATTGGATGAGCTGAAATTTGTGGGGTAACAATAATAACTTCTTCACGCTCGAGCTTAACGGCTCCGGGCGCTGCGCCGCGAGGTTTGCGGACGTACTTCCTGCGCGTATAGGCAACAGGCGCATGTTTCTGCGAGCGGGCATCGCTAAAATACGCTGCAAGCTCGGCAGCCTGTTCGATGGCGCGCTGCGGGATATTCGGGCGCTTGCCCGAACGCAGCACGACATGCGAGCCGCTGACATGGCGCGCGTGAAACCAGATATCCTCTTTCTGCGCGACGTGCAACGTGAGCTCGTCATTCTGCTTTGCGTTCTTGCCGATCAGCACGCGCATGCCTCCGGCAACTTCGTACTCGCGGAAGCGTGGGCCGGTCGTGCCAATGGCATCTGCAGCCTGCTGTAAGGTATAACGTCCGGCAGAAAGATCTTTGCGGATGGCATCGAGGGCCTTCACGCTTTCCGCTTCGACGATGCGCTCGCGAAGAATGAGCAGCGTCTCTTCGTCTTTATCGAGTGATGCAACACGTGCTACGACATCGGATTTGCGTGCCTTAGCAGTCCGTGCCTTCTCGAAGAAGCGATTTGCATTCTCATACGGCGTCTGCGAGGCGTCGAGCTGTATAGTATGCTCTCCCTTGCCGTCGGTGAATGTAAAAGTAGTTGTGCCTCTAGTCAGCTCTTCGGCACGCGTGAGGATGTCCTGCCCGATATGCATGTAGCGGTCGATGCGTGTGCTATCGGAGATGGAGCCGGACGCTTCGGTGCGGGCAGTCGATGTCTTGTCGATGATCGTATCGACGGTGTTAAGCAGCGAGCGGCGGCTGCCTTCGAGCGCCTGTGTGCGCTCGCGATGGATAACAGCTAATTCGATCGCTTCGCTCGGGCTGCGGAATTGCTGCGGCGTTGCATCGATGCTCTGCAGGCGGATGGGGCTGACGAGAAACTCGGGCGAATGCTTGTAGAGATACGTCGTTGCCGAAGTGCGCAATTCAGTTTCAAATTGCTCGATCTCAGCATTGCGGTGCGTGAGATCTTTGCGAAGCGGCTTGCTCAGCAGCGAAAGGGATTTCGTCGAGTCGAAAGCTTCCTCGGTGATGGCAACTTCAACATCTGTCTCTGATGCTTTCTTGAAGGAGCCGACGAGCTTGCCATGTTCGAAAAGCAGGGCGTTGGGGCGATCAAAGAAACGAAGTGTAAGGTTGAGATCGCCGAAGCGCAGGATGATCAGGCGGTCATACCTAGCGATGGTGACGGTGCTTAGTTCTTTGCCTTCAAGCTCGGTGAAGAAGCTCGTCACATTCCGTTTTGGCGGATCGAAGATCTGGCCGGCCAGATAAAGTGATGCCTTCCCTGGTGCGAGGCGGGCGATAAGAAGCTCAGACGTCTCTTCGCCTGCGAGCTCGATGCGCAGTTCGTGGGCCTGGATCGAGTAGGCGCGCACGAAGGAAAGGCCGCTGCATCGGCGGCGGATCTCTTCTGCGGACTGCCTGATAATGTAATAGTTCTGGAGCACTTACGGTCGGAACTCATCAACAACAAATAGCGCTTGTAGCGTTGCCTTGGATTTTACACTGGGCCTGTAGCTCATCTGGTAGAGCGCTACATTCGCATTGTAGAGGTAAGGGGTTCGAGTCCCCTCAGGTCCACTGGAGCGCGAGTCAAAAGCCATGATTGCTTTTGACTTTTTTCGTTTAATTCATGTTCTACTAATTCGTGTCAATTTTACCAATATATACCTTCGACCAGCCCGTCTTACGGAAGGAGACGAAGCAGATCACCGAAGATACCGATTCGTTGCAGCATCTTGTCGACGACATGTTCGCGACCATGCGGAATGCGAACGGCATCGGCCTTGCTGCGAACCAGATCGGGAAGTCGCTTGCGCTGACGGTGATCGACCTGTCGGACTTTGAAGAGTACAAGCACTTCGAGCCGCTGGTGCTCATCAACCCGGTGATTACTGATACCCACGGCGAGTCGGTCTTCGAAGAAGGCTGCCTGAGTTTGCCGGGGATCCGGGAGGAAGTGGTCCGTCCGGATGCGATCGGGATCAAGTTTCTGGATAGGTACATGCGGGAGGTGGAGATCGAAGCGGATAAGCTGCTGGCACGTGTCATCCAGCATGAAGTCGATCATCTGCATGGGAAGTACTTTATCGACTACCTGAGTGCATTCAAGATGTCTTTGCTCAAGGGTAAGTTGAATAAGATGAAAAAAGGGGAAATGGAAGCCGATTATCCGTTGGCGCCCCCTTCCGATCATAAGGGGAAAAAGGGTCCGGTCGCGTTTTAGGGCAAGAATTCTGCACCCTTTGATACTTTTAGCCATCTGGCGGTTCTATTATAGAGTCAAAAATCCAGTCCTGTGCGTCGGATCATTCACGTAGCGATCAGCATTATTTTTATCCTTTCTGCTGCCAGCCTTTATGGGCAGGTGGTGAAGCGTCCGCGTACGCAGACGTTTGGCAATTCTGCGCAGGCGCCGGTTAGCCGCGCACAGTCGTCAAGCAGCAATGAGATCGCCTTTGATATTGATCTCGGAATGGTGCATAGCCGCCAGCTAAAGGGCCGCAACGATCTTCCGACATTTTCGACGATTAACTGGTCCGGTTCGAATGGATTGCCGACAGGGGCGTCGATCACGACGGTTGCCGAGCCGGGTATGCCGGAAATCCCGTACCTCATCCTGACAGTCGCGATCCCGGCAAATGCAAGTGGCTTTGAGGCGTTCACAAGTGGCGAGAAAACTTCGACGCTCACACAAACATATCTTCCGCCACGACCTTACCAGGTTAACGATACTACCCTTGAACTTCGCTACGATGCTGCGAGGTATAAAGCATCAGTCTCCTCGAAAGTGCACGTAGGTTCTCCGGCACGTTTCCGTGCGCTGCGGATGATCGGTCTGCGTATTCCGCTTGCGGATTTCGATGCACAAAAAGGGATCGTTAAGGCGCGGACAAAATTCAGATGCGGCATTCGTTATACGCTTCCGCCTGCATCGAAAAGGGTTACTGCGAAGCCGACACCAGATCCCTACATGGCGTCGCTCTATGAACAGGCCGTTATCAATACTTCCGATATTAAGGCATTCAGTGTTCCGTTAAAGCAGAAGAAAGCGGCGCAGATCCCTCTGGGTTTTGACGGCGACCGTACGTTCGATACGACGGTAACGGGCTGGATCGATCGGGCTGCGCAGTATATCAAGATCACGGTGACGCGTACGGGTATGTACCGTATCACCGCTAGTGAACTTTCCACTTCGGGACTTCTTGCCGGTGACTGGATCGCAGGCGAGGTGCGCCTCATCAATAAAGGCAAGGAAGTACCGATCTGGGTTGAGGAAGTTAATGGCAGAGTTGCGGCGATCGAATTTTATGGCGAACGGCTTGCAGGAGTTCCTGGAGAGTACTATAACTGGTCGAGCGATTCGAATGCGTACTGGTTGACGAACTCCGTTGCGTATCCGAATATACCGAAGCGGTTCTTAACGCAGACGATCGGCGAAGTTTCGACCGATGTCATTGAGCAGGGGACAGTCACGCTCCATCATGAGCGCGATTACTTTTACTTTGGTGGGGACCAGGTAACAGATGAGTCCACGACACTGCACCGCACCGATTGGATCCCAGACGAGCGCTTCATGTGGCGCACATTGCGTGAAGAAGTGAACACCGATATCGTCGATACCTTCGTAGTCGGGAAATTACCTCCTGTTGTTACCGGTAAAATGGCGGAGTTCAGTGTCTACGTAAAAGGTATTTCACGGAACAACGATCCTACCGATGCAATGCTGCATAAATGTGAGCTGCGATTAAACGGTGCTAACGTATCGGAAGTGGTAGTTACTGACTACAACGATACGCTTCATACGTTTACTGTGCCGCTCGATCAGATCCGTGAAGGCGCCAATAGTTTTGTCGTAGCATATGCCGTGGTCGATCCTGGTGCGATCGATCAGTGGTATCTCGATCACTATAGGGTGACACTGCCGCTCGGACTCGCAGCGTCGCAGGATACAGCCATTGCAGGCGGACAGTGGGATTTTACTGCACAGTCTGAGGCGCCGACCGCAACACTGCAGATCGTATCGGCCACAGTGCCTTCGCTCTACAACTTGACTGACACTGTCAAACTTGTGTCGACGGACAACACCGGGAGCATCGTCAGCTTCCGCGATTCTGTGGGAAGTGCCGGTAAACGCTACGTTGGCTCAGGCGGATCGTCATACCTTAAACCGGCGCGTATCTCGGCATGGAATATTCCATCGTCAGCGCATTGGAATGATATTCTTGATACGGCGCAGGGAGCCGATTACATCGTCATCACGCATCCGGAGTTTCTCGAGCCATCGAAGACACTTGCTGCCCGGCGCGCCACCGCAGGATTGCGGACGAAGATCGTCACCACCGACGAGATCTACAATACCTTCAACTACGGCTCCGATGAGCCGATGGCCATTCGCAGCTTTCTCCATTACGCATTCGATTTTTACAATGGTACGCCGCCGGCATTTGTGACGATCATGGGCGATGCCACGTTCGACCCCAAGTACAACTTGAACAATCCGCTTGAGAAGCCGGAGAACCATACGATCCATCGCAATTTTGTTCATGCGTACGGCGTGCCCTCGAGCGACGCTGTATATACATTTCTTGAAGGCCACGAGGCGATCGATTCGCTGAGTCAGGATATGGTGATCACCCGACTTCCGGTTGAATCGGTGATCGAAGCAGAAAATTTTCTTTCGAAGCTCGCGGAGTATGAGTCGCGACCGCCCGAGGAGTGGAATCGCCACATGCTTTTTACGATCGGCGGGACCTACAAGTATGAGAATGACGGGTTCTGGAGTTACCTCGATCAATTCTTCAACCTCAATGAATGGGGCGGGGTACGCAATTCACCGCTGGGGATTAACACGACGGTCATCTCGCGTACGGACTTTACCGAAGGTGTCGGTATCGACAAATCGCATGTCGGCGAACTCCAAAGTGAATTCCGCGAAGGGAAGTCGCTGGTGTATTTC
>JANWLI010000018.1 GCA_025450975.1 Candidatus Kapaibacterium sp.
ACTGGGGTGTCGCCAAGCGGTAAGGCAGCGCCCTTTGGAGGCGCCATTCGTTGGTTCGAATCCAGCCACCCCAGCAATTAAAGTTAAAAGTAAAAAGTCAAAAGTAAAAATTTGACTTAACTTCTTTTGACTTTTAACTTTTGACTTTTAACTTGACCCGTGCCCCAGCTTAAGATCGTTACCGGACGGAGCAATCCGTCGTTTGCAGCCAAGATCGCTAAAGCGCTTGATACGCGGCTGACAAATGCGCAGATCAAGAACTTCTCCGACGGAGAACTCTGGGTGAAGTATGACGAGAATATTCGCGGCGTCGATCTCTACATTGTGCAGAGCACGATTCCGCCGGCAGAAAATCTGATGGAAATGCTTATGCTCATCGATGCTGCCAGACGCGCAAGCGCCTATCGCATCACGGCCGTGCTTCCGTATTTCGGCTATGCACGTCAGGATCGTAAAGACCAGCCGCGCGTTGCGATCACGAGCAAGCTCGTGGCAAATTTGATAACCGAAGCCGGCGCCGATCGCATCATCTCGATGGATCTGCACGCGCCCCAGCTTCAAGGGTTCTTTGACATTCCGTTCGATCACTTGTACGCGTCGAATGCGTTCTACAAGCATTTCCGCGACGAGAAACTGAAGAACATCGCCATCGCTTCGCCCGATGTGGGCGGCTCGAAGATGGCGCGTGGATTCGCAAAGCGTTTCGATGCAGAGCTGATCATTATCGATAAGCGCCGTCCCGCACCGAACGTCGCCGAAGTGATGAATATCATCGGCGATCCCGAAGGCAGAGATATCATTCTCGTCGACGATCTTATCGATACCGGTGGCACCTTCACCAACGCTGCGAAAGCATTGAAGGACGCCGGCGCAAACCGCGTCTTTGGCGCCTGCTCGCATGCCGTGCTTTCGGCCAATGCGATCGAGCGTATCGAAGATTCGCCGCTCAAGTATCTGCTCGTCACGGACTCGATCCCGATGAAACGCTCATCGAATAAGATCGTCGTCAAGTCCGTCGCCAAGCTCTTCGCCGAGGCGATTCGCCGCACGAATAGCGACAAGAGCATCAGCTCGCTCTTCGACGAGAACGGAAAGAAGAAATAGTTTTTATTACGCCTCCCATGCTTACGCATGCGGGGGAAAACATATTCACCAGCGCTGTTGGGCACTGCTCGTATAGACGTAAGTGTGCAGCAGCTGATGAAAGGCAATCATGTCAGACATCCTACTTAAAGCAGAACCGCGTACCGCCCTCGGCGGCGCAACTGCCAAGACTCTCCGCGCTTCGGGCCGCGTTCCGGGCGTACTCTATGGCCACGGCGAAGCATCGACCGCTTTCCATGTGAAAGAGCTCGATCTCCGTCCGCTTATCTTCACGCAGGAAACGCACGTTGTGAAGCTCGCGCTCGGCGCCGACGAAACACGCTGCATTCTCCGTGCCGTGCAGTTCGACCCGATCACCGATCGCGTTAACCACATCGATCTTCTGATCCTGCATGCAGGCGAGAAGATCACGATCGACGTTCCGGTTATCATCACCGGCTCGTCCGTTGGCGTGCGTGATGGTGGTATTGTCGATCACGTCATGCACAAGCTGACGATCGAAGTGCTTCCGGATCATATCCCGGAGAGTATTCTCGTCGACATCTCCGATCTCAAGATCAGCCAGTCGATCCATATCAAGCAGCTACCGGCAACCGATAAGTACTCGATCCTCGGCGATGAAAACGCCGTGATCGTGGCTGTCGTACCGCCGAAGACAACGGACGATACGGCAACACCGGTGACCGAGATCACCGAGCCCGAGCAGATCCAGGCCAAGGGCAAGAAAGAAGAAGAAGCCTAATTCTGACTTCTCTATGTTTATAAAGAGACCTGCAAGTATCCGCTTGCAGGTCTTTTTTTTGAATCCCCTTTGCTTCCTTAGCGTTGCACTTCGCGACCTTTGCGTTAAATTGTTGAAGTCTTGAAAGTATTTATCGGACTCGGTAACCCCGGCACCGCTTACGACGGCACACGCCATAACATCGGCTTTGCCGTCGTCGATGCGCTCGAACGTACATTTGAAAATTCTTCCGGCTGGAAAGCAGGGAAGGGCTCCTACTATTTTGCAAAAGGAAAACACCGCGCCGAAGATATACTCGTTGTCAAGCCGACAACGTACATGAATCACTCCGGCCGCGCCGTGCGAGATGTTCTGCAGTTCTACAAAGCCGAGCGCGCCGATCTGTGTGTGATCACCGACGATATCGCACTCCCCCTGGGAAAGCTTCGCATGCGATTGCAAGGATCCGACGGCGGACATAACGGCCTTGCTTCGTGCATTCTCGAACTTGGCTCCGATGAATTTGCGCGGCTGCGCTGTGGTGTCGGCAACGATTTCCGCGTCGGCGAGCAATCGCGCTACGTCCTATCTCAGTTTAAAGCCGACGAGAGGGAAATGGTGACGGATATGATCGCTCGGACACTGACAACTTGTGAAGATATCGCAAACTTCGGTTTTGAGAAAGCTGTAAGCAAAGTAAAGGTTTAAGACTAGCGAGGGGATCACTCTCATGCCCCTCACTCTTGTCCGATCGATGATACGAGAACGAAGATTACCACCGACCTTGTACATAACCACCCCTTGATTTTACTACAAGGAAAGTGCAAAACTATCCAGATGTTGGCAGCATAAAAAATGCATTTTTTTTTAAAACCTTAGTAATTGCCGGGTCGGGGGGTAATAAGTATATATTTGTATCGTTAGAATAGGGTTACTTTTCACACACAAGCCAGATAAGTCGTTGTAGGAATGCTACAGATCGAACTACTGCTCCGGACATTGACGAAGCCGGAGGTAGACCTTGTTAAAAAGATTAACGTCAGGGGGAAGCAACGCCAGGTGCTACTCGCGCTTATCCAGGGACGGGAGCAAGGACACCGGGTTCGCGCACATGACCTCGGGCTCTCGCCAGAACACTTCCACCAGATACTCTCCGTCTTGTTGCAAAAGTGCTATGCAACCCTAGCAGGAAACGATCTCCTTGAAGTTGCTACGCTCCTTATTTCGAAAAATCTCACGAAGCTCCTTCATCAGCAACTGAAATTATTGGAAGTGCGCCTCAAGGACGCACCACGATCCGAGCAGGAAGCGTTTTACCGGATGGCCTTTGAAACGTCGCAATGGATCACCTATGACGACGTGATTCTTCCGCTCGTCAAGCACTTCGGCAAACGGTACCTGCAGGTTAAAGCACATCCACGACTCGGAGACAACTTATTTATCGAGATTCGTATACTCCGCAATACGATCTCCGAAGTTTACGGCGCCGGAATTCCGGGTGCTGAAAAAAAGAAACGGTTATGGTTGAAGCTCGAATCCTATCGTGCCAAAGTCTATGCGCTTGATAATGAGAAAGCTCGGTATCAGCTACACTGCGCGTTCTGTGAATATTACATTCTCGTTGCACGCGACCCCTTAGCCGCCTTTACGCACCTGCATGCTGCCGAACAGTATGTTCACGCTATTGTCGAACCGTTGCAGAATGAGGAGCGGAGTTTTCTTGCCGCCCAACACGCCGATATCGAACTCATGCTCGGCAATTACCAGCAAGCGTACGACCGGTACACACAGATCTGGTGCGCACCGGAGATGGCGCTCTTCGTCCGCAGAAGTTTTTATCATACGATCCGCTTCGCCGAAGTGGCGACGATCGTCGGCGACCGCAGTCGAGCAGTTGCTATTCTTGACGAACACATCGATCGGGGAAGGGAAAACCTCTTCTTGTGTAGCAAGCTCATGCGCTATATTGTCATCGCGCTCCTTGAAGGCGAGGTGGAGAAAGCACGAACGCTCATTGATGAGGCATTTAAGTATAACTCCGGTAAATCCTATGCATACTTTACCGATGTCCGCACTCGCTTTCTCGAAGTTGCGTGCGCCTATATTGCCGGGGATTGGCAGCTTGCTTCGTCGCTGATCACCCGCGCCCTGCAGTTTATTCGTCGCAAGAAGGTCCGGGTCATTAACAGCGACTTCGGGTACTACTTCAAGTACATCGAGGCTGCAATTCGCTATCAGGAAACAGGTAAGCCTATTCCGGCAAAAGTAGAGGAGCGCATCAAGCGCACCGGCCATTTCCGCTTCTTCGCCCTCGTTCTCGACCAGATCTCCGCCGGCGTCAAGACACTTAAGACTATGCTCGTCTTTGGGGTGCTGACGATATAGAATCCTGAGTGAGATACTTTCCCCTCAATACCTCGATCTCTGCGTCGCTGACGCGACTTCGAATGTGATCCATCGTTGTCTCCACCCGTAGGGACACGCCGCTCGTGTCCGTCTTTCGGATACGCGTCCATGTGATAGGTAACATTGACATGCTTCGTTTTAACGTAATCATTGATTACCTGGGTGACGGTCCTTTTTAGTTACGTCGTAGCCATACCTCTGCCCTCACTCCGGCCCCCCTCTCCCGCCTCAGCGGGGTAGAGGGAGTGTAAATTTCCCTTTGTGCTCTTTGCGTGAAACTCAACTGGGTTGGCTTACGCAAAGGCCGCTAAGAAGACGCAAAGAGCGCTAAGGTGTATATTCCCTTTAATTCTGAGGTTATCCCCATTTGGCGGCTCTCGCCCCCCGACCTCTCATTTCCTTCGTATTTTCGTAGTTTCTATATCGGAAACCCGCTAAATTTTCAAATTAACCTCATTATTCTCTTAGAATGGAATTAGCACTTATTCTCGGAATCAGCGTATTCGGCTTGCTTTTCGCCGGATTCTACCTTATCCCGAACGTCCTGAAACGCGATCAGGGCACACCGGCGATGCAGGAGATATCCAATGCAATTAAGCAGGGAGCCGAAGCTTTCTTAAGTCGTCAGAACAAGACGATCGCTTACATGGCGATCGCATTGGCCTGCCTCATCTATATTCTGTATGCATTTGTTCGTGAGCCAAATCCTCACGATCCGGTCGATGCATCGGGCCTCGCACTGTGGACGACGTTGTCGTTCGTGCTCGGTGCAGCCTGCTCGGTAGCTTCAGGCTACATGGGAATGTGGGTTGCGATCCGCAGCAACATCCGCACAGCAGCCGCAGCACGCACCAGCATGAACGGTGCATTGCAGACGGCGCTTCGTGGTGGAGCAGTTTCCGGATTCTTCGTGGTCGCGCTATCGCTTCTCGGCGTTGCAGGCTTGTTTGCAGTTGTCGATGCTGCAGGAGTGACGACTGACATGACGAAGATCCCGCTGCTCATCGTTGGGTACGGATTCGGTGCAAGCTTTGTCGCACTCTTCGCTCAGCTCGGCGGCGGTATCTATACTAAAGCTGCTGACGTTGGCGCCGATCTTGTCGGTAAAGTCGAAGCAGGGATTCCGGAAGACGATCCGCGTAACCCAGCAGTTATTGCCGATCTCGTCGGTGATAACGTCGGTGACTGCGCCGGCCGTGGTGCTGACTTGTTCGAGTCGACGGCTGCTGAGAATATCGGCGCTATGATCCTCGCAGCAGGTCTCTACCGTGCCAACACCGAGTACTTCGAGGCTAATGCGCTTACGCTGCTCGGCGTCATTCTTTTCCCGCTCGTTGCCCGTGCATTCGGTATCCTTGCATCGATCGTCGGTATCCTGATGGTGAAAACCAATGAGACCGAAGATCCGATGAAAGCACTCAACCGTGGATACTTTGTTGCAGCAGGACTTGCCATGGTTGGTTTTTATGTCGCTTCGAAGTGGTTGCTTGGCGAACATTACTTCAACTTCTTCCTGTGTGGCGTCATCGGTGTTGTTGCCTCGATCGCCTTTGTATCCATTAGACAGTACTATACTGAGTATAAGTACCGTCCGGTCCAGTCGATCGCCGAAGCATCACAGACAGGCCCTGCGACGAATATCATTGCCGGTATCGCGATCGGTATGGAATCGACGGGATATCCGATCCTTGTCATTAGTGCTTCGATCATTAGTGCATATTTCCTCGGCTCAAGTTCAGGCCTTCACGATGCAGGACTCTTCGGAACGGCAGTCGCTACGATGGGTATGCTTGGGACAGCAGCGTATATCCTGGCAATGGACACGTTCGGACCCATCACCGACAATGCCGGTGGTATTGTCGAGATGAGCCATCAGCCGGAAGAGATTCGCCAGCGTACCGATCGTCTCGATTCTGTCGGTAACACGACGAAGGCGTTGACGAAAGGTTATGCAGTAGGTTCAGCAGCACTTGCAGCATTCTTACTCTTCGGAGCGTACATCGACGAAGTTCGCAACTATATGCCTGGGTTTGAGGGTGTGATCAACCTCAACAAGCCAGAAGTATTTGTTGGCGCTTTGCTCGGTTCGGTGCTGGTCTACCTCTTCTCATCACTCGCTATCAAGGCAGTGGGTAAGGCAGCGTACGCCATCATCAACAATGTTCGCGAGCAGTTCAAGAACAATCCTGGCATTATGGCCGGTACGTCGAAGCCTGATTACGGTCAGTGCGTCGATATCGCAACAAAGGCAGCGCTTCGCAAGATGGTCTTGCCGGGTCTGCTCGTTGTAGGTATGACCGTTGGCGTCGGTGTCATTTTCAAATGGATCTACTATGCAGGAGGTAAGCTTCCTAGCGGCGCCAGTGGCGCTGAAGTTATCGGCGGCTTCCTGATGGCAGGTACGATCACCGGTATCCTGATGGCACTCTTCCTCAATAATGGAGGCGGTGCCTGGGATAATGCAAAGAAGTATATCGAGACCGGTGCTTTTGGGGGCAAGCGCTCCGAACCGCATAAAGCAGCCGTGGTTGGCGATACGGTCGGCGATCCGTTCAAGGATACGGCAGGCCCGTCGTTGCACGTACTGATCAAGCTTCTTGCAACGCTGACGCTCGTATTAGCTCCGCTGTTCATCTAATGGTGTTTTAGGTGGCTGCCGGACCGGTGTCCGGCAGCCATTTTCCTCCTACTCCTTGACAACTTCCTTATCCGCGTAAACCGGCGAAAATTCCGTATCTTTGAGTCTCGACACGGACCTTCGATGCTCAGGCCACAGAACGTTATTTCCTTGCTGATTTTAGGAGTGCTTCTCGCACTTCCAAGTGGCTTATTAGCACAAATGAATTGGGCGCAGATCGGAACGTCAACGTCGATCGGCATCAGGGCACATACGATGGATGCTGCCGATGGTATCGTTGTCGTCGGAGGCAATGGTCTTGCGATCACCACCAATAATGGAGCGACCTGGCGGAATATTACGCCGAACATTAGCAACAATCCGAATTTTGTTGGGATCGCGATCTATGACCGGAATATCTTCGCTGTTCAGTCCGGCGTAAGCGGCATCTACATCACATCGGATCAGGGAATGTCCTGGCGGCCGCTGCTTTACAGCAGTCCTGTCGTACCGCAATTCCCACTGATCTTCATGGATGACCCGCAGAAGATCCTCTGCACGACGGTAGGGAGTTTCATCTATACTTCCGACGGGGGAAATTCATTTACGACCACAAATACGACGCTGAACCCGTACCAGTTCAAGGTCGCTGCTGATGGAACGGTCCGACTTTTTTCGAGGACAGTTGCTGATGTCCGAACGGCATCGAGTTCCGATACTGGTAAGACCTGGGTCGAATCCTCAGTCCTGCCATACCACGATTGCTTCAGCATCATCACCGATCCGGTCAATCCGAATCTCCTCTGTCTGATCAACGAGGACTATTTTGTCCGCCAATATCAAAGCAACATATTTCGAACTTCGGATAATGGATGGACATGGGATACAACATTTCAACATTCCTTA
>JANWLI010000019.1 GCA_025450975.1 Candidatus Kapaibacterium sp.
CGGGCGACCGCGATGACAACGAATTTCTGCCTCTTCCGATCTATACGGGGGATAACGAAGACGTGTATGGGAGTGAATACGACCAGGTACCGGAAGATGAAGATGTTCCGGGATTTGCCGTTTCTTCCTACCATTTAGCGCTTACGGCCGATGACCTCACCCTCGAAGAGAAGCTGAGCGGTCTTCCGAAAAATCCGGGTATCTATCAGTTCAAGAACGTGACGGGACGTGTCATTTACGTCGGCAAGGCGAAGAATCTCCGCAACCGGGTTCGCTCGTATTTCCATCGGTATCAGACAAGTGGCGATGCGAAGCTGCGTGCGCTTGTCTCCAAGATCGCCGACGTCGAGTTGCTGCTTACCGATAGCGACGTCGAGGCGCTGATCTTAGAGAATACGCTGATCAAGAAATTCCGGCCGCGGTATAATGTCATGTTGCGCGATGACAAGACGTATCCGTGGATCGTGATCACGAAAGAGCCGTATCCGCGTGTCTTCCCGACACGACGCAAGAAGAAGGATGGCTCGAAGTATTTTGGTCCGTATACCGATGGGCTCTATCTCCGCTACCTTTTCAAGACGCTGCGCGATATCTTTCCGCTTCGCACGTGCGATTACTACATCACGGACGAGTTTATTGAGAAGAAGAAGGCGCGCGTGTGCCTGGAGTTTCATATCAAGCGTTGCGAAGGTCCGTGCGAAGGACTCGTGCTGGAAGCGGCGTATAACGATATGATCAAGAAGGTGCGACAGTTTCTTTCGGGACGGACGAAAGATCTTGAGAACGAGCTGCGCGAAGAGATGAAGATCCTCTCGGAGGAGATGCTTTTTGAAGAAGCGGCGCGCGTGCGCGATCAGCTTGCAATACTCTCCGAGTATGTCAACAAGCAGAAAGTTGTGACTAACGACGATGTCGACCGCGACATCTTTGCCGTTGCTGCCGAAGAAGACGATGCATGCGGCCTCGTACTCAATGTGCGCGACGGCAAGCTGATCGGCAAGCGGCATTTTTACTTTACCGGCGCAGACGGGAAGACGCCGGCGGAAATTCTCGATCCGTTATTAGAGCAGTATTACTCGAACGTCGACTACATTCCCGAAGAGATCTTTCTTCCGGTCGAGCTTGAAGATGTCGATACGTTTGAGAAGTGGCTTGCCGGACGTGTGCAGCAGATCTCGAGCGAGAATGGCAGCGAAGAGTCGATGAAGCCGCCGAAGCTGATCGTCCCGAAGATCGGCGAGAAGGCGAAGGTCGTGTCGATGGCGGGGACGAATGCGAAGTTTCTCCTCGGCGAAGTGCGGATGCAGAAGCTTAAGCAGAAAGAGCATATCTCGCATTCCGTGTTGTCGCTGCAGCGCGATCTGCGTCTCGCGAAGCCGCCGAAGCATATTGAGTGTTTCGATAACTCGCATCTGATGGGGTCCGAGACGGTCAGCTCGATGGTGTACTTCGAAAACGGCAGACCGAAAAAAGGGGAGTACCGCAAGTTCAAGATTCGCACAGTTGAAGGCATCGATGATTTTCGCTCGATGCAGGAAGTTGTCGGGCGTCGTTACGCAAGGCTCATCGAAGACAAGATGCCGCTCCCGGATCTTATTATCGTCGATGGCGGCAAGGGCCAGCTTTCGCATGCATACGATGTGCTCAAAGATCTTGGTATTGCCGATGTTCCCATAATTGGATTAGCGAAGCGGCTTGAAGAAATATTTGTTGTCGGCTCATCTGAGCCGCTTATTCTGCCGAAGACGTCGAGCAGCCTGCGACTCTTGCAACAGCTTCGCGACGAGGCGCATCGGTTTGCGATCACCTATCATCGTAGCTTGCGGGATAAACGTACACTGCAAACGGAGCTGACGGAAATCCGTGGCGTCGGGACGAAGACGGCAGAGAAGCTTCTCGAGCGCTTCGGCTCGGTTGAAGGATTGCGGCGAGCATCGGAAGTTGAAGTCATTGATGCGGTAGGACTCAACGTCGCGCGAAAAATACGCGAGCACTTTTCGGAGGCAGCAGCGAAAGCACAGCATGATAGCAATACCGACTGACCAGACGATCCTCTCGATCGAGACATCGTGCGATGAGACGAGCGCTGCCGTGCTCAGCGGCGGCGAGTTGCGCTCCGTCGTGATCAGCTCGCAGCATTTTCACGACGAGTTCGGCGGCATTGTGCCCGAGCTTGCATCTCGTGCGCATATGCGGTCGATCCTGCCGATCGTCGAAGAGGCGATGACAAAAGCTGCGTGTAAGCCGACAGATATCAGCGCAGTTGCAGTGACGCATGCGCCGGGGCTCATGGGGTCGCTTCTTGTCGGGCTCAATTTTGCAAAAGGGTTTGCGCTTTCGCTCAATGTTCCACTCGTTGGCGTTCATCACATCGAAGCGCATATTTTTAGTGTGATGCTTGAGCAAGAGCATCCGAAGCTTCCGTTTATTGCGCTGATCGTTTCCGGTGGGCATACGCTCGTTGTGCAGGTCAATGATATTGGCAAATACGAAGTCCTTGGAAATACGCTTGACGATGCAGCAGGCGAGGCGTTCGATAAAGTTGGCAAGATGCTGGGGCTTGGGTATCCTGCAGGGCCGGTGATCGATAAGCTTGCGAAGAACGGGAATCCGGACTTCGTGCAATTTCCGCGGCCGATGCTGCACGATCCGTCGTATGATTTTAGCTTTAGCGGGATCAAGACGTCGGTGCTCTACTATCTGCGCGATCATCCCGATGCCGCAAGCGATAATCTCACAGATATTGCCGCATCGTTTCAGCGCGCCGTTGTCGATGTGCTGGTTGGCAAGACTTTGCGTGCGGCAAGTGACATGGAGATCAGCGATATTATTGCCGTCGGCGGCGTCAGCGCGAATAGTGAATTGCGCAGCCGCTTCGCTGAGCTATCGACACAAAAGCATTTTAGATTTTTCTCGCCCCGTCCGCTTTTCAGCACGGATAATGCTGCAATGATCGCCATGCTTGGCGCGCTGAAGCTTGCGCGGGGTTCATTCTCACCACTCACCTTGCGGGCGGAAGCACGTGTTCCGCTTGCCGATATTCTCTCATGACAAAAGAAAGCCATCTAGGCCATATCATCGAAGCGTACGCGGAGTTCATCAGGCGGTCGCATATTCCTGCCGATGCGATCCTGCGCGATTTCTTCCGTAACCGCCAGTATCTCGGCGCGCGCGATCGCCGGTCGATCGCCGTGCCGTACTACGACACTGTTAAGAATTTTCTGCGGCTCGAAGCGATCGTCACCGATGTGACAGGCTCTGAGGATCTCGATCCGGCGCTTGTCGTCGCAGCAAGCTTTATTGTGATCACCGGCGACGATCCGAAGGAAATCCGTTTGTTGCTTTCGCGAATTCCGAATGAGTTTGCTGCGGACTATCCGGTAGAAACATATGAAGCTATCGCCGACAGAGAGCGTGAGGAGAAGCGCCTAGCTTTACTTGACCCGATCGAGCGGCTTGCAATGCTGTACTCGATGCCACATTGGTTTGTCGAGGAGTTAGTCAAAGAGTATGGAGAGACGGAAGCTCCGTTGATACTTGCAGCATCGAATACGGAGGCAGCCGTTACGTTGCGTGCGAACACGATCGTCATGCCGCGCGAGGAAGTGATCAAGTGGATGATCAAGGCCGGCGTTGAGGCGAAGCCATCGGCGATCGCCTCGGATGGGATCGTGCTTCCGCGGCGGATCAATGTGATGGAGCATGCGGAGTTTCGTAAAGGCGGATTTGAGATCCAGGACGAAGCGAGCCAGCTTGTTGCGCCGTTTGCCGATATACAATCAAATAAGCTTCGCATCCTCGATGCCTGCGCCGGCGCCGGAGGGAAGACACTGCACTTTGCCGCACTTCTTGGTGGCAAGGGAGAGGTTGTTGCAACCGACATCGATCCATACAAGCTCGACGAAATGAAAAAGCGCGTCAAGCGCTCGACGGCGCAGAATATTCGCATCGTGTATCCGGAGGATTACGACAAGCATCTTGGAGAAGATAAGGATGGAAGCTTTGATGTCGTGTTGCTCGATGTTCCGTGTACCGGTACGGGGACGCTCCGCAGGAATCCGAGTATTAAGTGGCACCTGAGCAGGGAAATGCATGACGAGCTGATCGAGAAGCAGCGAATGATCGTCAGCGAGAACCTGCGGTTTGTCAAGCCTGGCGGCGTGTTACTCTACTCTACCTGTTCGCTACTTTCTACCGAAGGAGAAGAGCAGGCGAAGTGGATGCAGGAGCAATTTCCGGAATTGCAGTTGGAAGCGACGTTCCGGACACGTCCGGATATCGATGGGTGCGATGGTTTTTTTGTTGCGCGTATGCGGCGCTCAGATACGTAGTCGCTCGACGGGGGTGCCGCCTTCGATGTGGGAGTCCATGATCTCCTGCACATCGTCGATCGTTACGTGGCCGTACCAGATGGCTTCGGGGTAGACGACTACTGCCGCACCGAGTGAGCACTGATCGAGGCAGCCTGCTTTGTTTGCGCGGACGGTACCTTTGAGGCCGCGCTTTTTTACTTCGTCTTTGAATGCTTCGCGAATTTGTGTTCCGCCTTTAGCTCCGCAGGAGCCATTGGGATCGGATGCGTCGCGAAGATTCTCGCAGACAAAAATGTGATGTTTGTATTGTGGCATTTATTCTTCGGTCAGATCGATCACCTTCGCGTCTTTCGGCGATGCGAATTCAAATTGCGCAGGAGCGATCTTAGCAACAGAAGAAATGGACACATTGGTCACTTTTCTTTTTGCGCCTTTGCCTTGTGCTGTTACCGAGACGACTTCGAGCGTCTTTCCTTTTGCGCTTCGCTTGAGATCGAAAATGAGGCTCGTGATCTCTGCCTGTTTGAAGATCGCTTCGACCGATGCCTTTGGCGTGAGCTCGAGCGAGTAGCGGTTATTCTTTGACGAGATCAGTTTGGCCGTGTAGTTCGATGAAAAATTGAAAAGGTCGACGGGAGACGAAGCGACATTCTTTTTCTTGGCATAATCGAGGATCACTTCGTTGCGGCCTTTATTGAGGCGATGGACGAGGGTGCCATCGTTGACGACCGTTTCCTGTGAGGTTTCCAGTTTGTACTTCGGCGATTGGAGGGCAACGACGAGCTTGATCTGCTTTTCCGAGCCGAGGGAAAAGGTAGCCGAGATCGCCTCACCTTTGAGATAATACGATTCCAGCTCGGTAACGATCGTCGATGCCGAAGCGACCTGAACAGGCTTTGCCGTGACTGCCACCGGGGCGGCATACATATACAAACCCGCTAAAAATGAATAAAAATAAATCATTTGTCGAATCATAAAGTAGTAACTTGTTGAAAACAAAGAGGGTTTACTATGATACTGTATTTTTGCACTATCACCCTTGACTGCTTCGCCCGTTACACAGGCCCCTCCGGCAGCAAAACCCCCTCTTGTACGCCGTGTGGTGAGAATTCTCGCCATTATCGTGCTATGCCTACTAATTCTCATCGCTGCAGTCTTTGTTTTCACGCAGACGTCCTGGTTTCGAGGGATTATTGCCGACCAGCTCATATCCACTGTTGAAGAACAAACCAATGGGACACTTGCGATCGGCGAGATCGAGGGCGACCTCTTTTCCGGTTTCGTCTTAAGGGATGTACGTTTAAGTCTCAAGAATGATACAGCGACGATCTTCGAAGCGCCGACGATGCTCGCGAAATACTCGCTCTACGACCTGCTGACCTCCGACAGAATTTCCGCTTCGGAGATGGTACTTGTATCTCCGAAGATCACCTTTTTCCGCGAGAAGGGAGATAGTCTCTGGAATTTTCAAAAGCTGATCAAGCCGAGCGACGGTCCGGTCGACACGGCGCAATTCCGTGGCATCATCGATATCGGTAATCTTCGCATTAACAATGGCTCGCTGTCGGTGCGCGATATGTTTTTCGGAAGCATTGACACGGTCATCAAGAAGAAAGCGGGGACGATCGACTGGGGTTACATGAACATCGAGCAACTCGATGTCGACCTTCGCGCAAAAATTTTCGGTAATAGTTTTCAAGTGCTTGATCTGCAGCATGTCAGTTTTGTCGAACGACGTTCGGGATTTTGGTTGCGGAGGCTCGGAGGATATCTCAGCCGTTCCGACGATAACGTGAAGATCGAAGGTCTGGAGCTTGTGACGAATGTGACGGCGCTGAAGCTGACTGCGCGTGCCGATTCAATGAAAGTGCTTTCCGGCGGTGAGTTCAACGATATGGCTGACTCGAAGATCGAGCTTCACCTCGATGCATCGGCTGTCAACGCGAAAGAGCTTGCGATGTTCATCCCGGATCTGAATTTTATCGGCAACAGTCCGGGCTTAAAGCTCGATGCTTCGGGCACGTGGTCGAATCTGCAGATCCAGAAGGGAGCACTGAATTTTCGGCGTCAGGGTACGATCGACTTTGATGGTGCGATCGGCAACTTACAGGATCCGGAGAATATTCGACTCGATATTGTGCTTGAGGGAGAGAACCTCAGCCAGTCCACGCTCGATAGCTATGTGCCGGGGCTCGACATCCGTGGTTTTGAGCAGTATGGTATCGTCACGATCAACCGGCTCGAGTACCCTGGAGGGATAGAGTCGTTCGCGACGCGATTTGATATTGCCTCGGCTGCCGGTAGCGCAGAAGGGACGGGCAGGCTCGACTTCGCAGGTGTGCCGAAGTACGAAGCGCATGTCATTACCTCGGATCTGAATATTGGGGCGATCATCAATACTGACGATCTGGAGAGCAACCTCAATCTGAAGGTCGATGCACGAGGAAGCGGGTTCGATCCGAAGACGATGAATACGGAGTTTGTCATCTCTGCCTACAAACCTTCGCGCATGAGTCAGTATACTCTTTCGAGTTTCGCAGCAAGCGGCAGCATCAACAAAGGGGTGTTCACCGGAAGAGATATCGTCATCTCCATGGGAGAGGGCAGGATGCTGACCTCTGAGTATGCGACGATCGATCTTGTCGGTCGCGACCAACGATTTGATGTTGCCTTTAACACGACTAACTTTCCGGTTGCAGAGTTTATTCCGGATTTACCGCAGACCCTGCGCCTAACAGCGAACGCGAATCTGGAAGGGTCGCTGATAACGTTAAGCGGACTGGCGGGAAGTCTGCAAGCCGAGATCAACGGTTTGTACTTTAACGGATCGAAGCTCGCG
Organism: Candidatus Kapaibacterium sp.; assembly: GCA_025450975.1. Taxonomy (GTDB): domain Bacteria; phylum Bacteroidota; class Ignavibacteria; order Palsa-1295; family Palsa-1295; genus JANWLI01. Next base: position 7,153 of record JANWLI010000019.1, read on the forward strand.
CCGGTGAAAGTCGATGCGATCTTCGATCGGGATTCGCTTGGGGTGCGCTACGATCGTATTGAAAGCAGTATTGCCGATGTGATCATCAAAGGTAACTATAAGCTTGACCGTTTAGCGGAGATCATTCCGCGTCGTATACAGGCTGTTGCATATGCACTCGATAGTACGGTAACGCCACCACCGCCGGAGCCGTTGTATACCGATACGACGTCGATCGACCTGCAGATCAATGTGAAGGATGTTCGTCCGCTTGCCTTCTTGTGGGATGACATTACGCTACTGTCGCAGGCGCGGATGTCCGCTTCGGTGATCCAATTTCCGGGCGGGCGAATCGATGCCGATATCAACGGGACGATTCCGGCACTACTGGTGCAAAATAAAAGTGATACTACTGACGGAGTAGACCTGAGAATATTCGATACGACTCATGTACTCTTAAAGGTCACAAATTTTATCAGCGATCCGAATACATTGCTGGATTCGCTGCGTGCGACCGTTGCAGTAAACACCGATTCGACATTACGATTACTGGGGATGAACTACAGCCGTCCGAAAGTGACGGTCGAATATGGCGAGCGCGACTTTGCCTTCGATGTAGGAACAAGTATCGGCGAAGACCTGAGCGTCTATCTACGTGGCGGCGGCGGATTAGCGCTGACGACATTTGATATTACGTTTGATTCGCTTGCGGTTCAGCTCAACAATATCCTGTGGCAGAGCGAACAGGCGACCAATTTCCGGATCGATCCGAACGGGCTTATCGAACTGGATACGCTACGTCTGTATCGGCCAGAGCTTGGGCACGATCCGGAGCGGCGGCTTGCGCAGCGCATCGAAGTCGGTGGTGTGTTGCGTAACGATACGATCGAGTATGCCTTCGTGCATACGCCACAGCTCAAGTTATTGGAGTTGCCCGAATATTTTTCCGATACGGCGACGCTTGCGTTTGTGCGTGATTTCCGCGGCCGTGTTTCGGACCTTGATGTGACGATGAAGGGCCCACTCACGAAACCGGAAATTACCGGTAACATGCTTGTGCGCAATTTCTCGTATCAGGATATTTTCCTCGATAGTTTTTATGCGACGTTTACCTATGACGATTTTAATTTATCCGGTAAACTACGGCTTCATGTTGACAGCGCGAAGTATGCAGTCGAGTCGCTGCGTGCCGGCAGACAAGTAACAACGATCGCGATCAATAATGGCCTTGACATTTCGATCGATTCGCTTCCGCTGCTTGTCTCCTTCGTCGATTACCCGGATAAGGAGCGCGATGAAGCGATCGTTGAAGGCCGGCGGGTTGCTTTACAAGTGAAGGGGACGTATTTCCCGATCAACCTACTGACGCCGGTGCTGCCGTTTGTCAGTGATATGGCCGGGTTTGCCGACATCACGCTCGATGCGCGCGGAACGCGCGAGAATTTGCAATTGACCGGAGAGGCCGTGTTCGAGAACGGCATGATGACGGTCGCTGCAACGAATGTTCCCTATACGTTTAGCGGGAAGGTCGAATTTGCGCGGGACCATCTCCTCTTTCCTGATTTTACTTTGTTAAATCTTCCTTCGGATGATCCAAGTGGCCGCGCGTCGTTAACCGGTAGGATCGATCTTGAAGGTTTTTCGCTGGAGAAGATCGACTTCACGATCCAGACGAACCGGCTGACCGTACTCAACGACGACTCACGGTATACGGTAGGGACGGTCTACGGACCGCTTGCCATTCAGACAGGCAGCAGGCCGCTTCATTTTTATGGCCCGCTCGATGCGCTGCATCTCGATGGCGACATTACCGTGCCGCAGGCATATCTGACGATGCCGCAATCGCAAACCGGGAGCAAGGCAAAGGATAAAGGCATTATCTATCGGGTCATTGATCTACGGGAGACAGCATTAGGCGATACGGTGATCGTTGTCGATACGATTGAGGAGTTTGTCTTTCTTCCGACGCTGTATGATAAGCTCGATCGATTTGCAGTGATGCCTACGCCGTGGACCGATACGACGGACCTTGTTCCACTTTCGTCTTCCTCATCCGGCGGCGGGTATGACTTTGTCGACGCCCTGTTGTATGATCAGCTTACGATCAATATTCCCGGCGACACGTGGCTGAATATCTACCTTGCAAATACGTATTTCGGCGATCAGATCTCGGCGGAGTTGCGATCGGAAGGGCCACTTCGTATTCACCGTTCGCGACCGGGACCGGAGAATGTGGAGTTTACCGGTAAGCTGCTTATCACCGACCGGTCAAGTTATAAGTTCTTGAAAGACTTCGCGGTCAAAGGCTCGATACAATTTTTTAATGAGTTGACCAATCCGCGGATCGACGTGACTGCTGAATATGAGGCTCCGCATGCAGATCCAGATAGAAAAGACGAGATATATAAGGTGGTGATCGGACTGTCGGGGATGCTCGAAGATCCTGATATACGAATGGAGCTCTACCGTAAGAGTGCGGTCACAGGGAATTTTGTCAGAGAGAATAGAAGTCAGGATGAGTTAACAGCTGATATTCTCTTGTTTCTTGCAGTTGGCAAATTCCAGAATGACCGTCCTCCCGGACAGGATTTTCAAAATGCGCTTGCTAGCTCAGTACCGAGTTCGTTCATGAATGCGTTGCTGAGCAACTTTCTTGGTTCGTCAGCGCTACGTAATTACATACGATCAGTCTCCCTTGAAGGAGGCGTATTTGATAAAGAAACAAGTCGCCTGGAAATCGTCGGCGGCTTTAAAGACATCTCGTTTCGCGCCAGTTCAGGATTCCAGAATGAAAAGTTACGAGGTGACTATATTCTAGAAATTCCTCTTTCTTCAGTGCTGACGTTTAATAATGCCGATGCCCTCCTTCTGCAACTGGAGGCGCATCTGCAGGACGTACAGACGGAAGTACTTTCACAACCGCCACAGTACGTAGGGCGATTCCTGTTCCGTGTGACGCTCAAATAATGGATGGGCCGAGGATGTTCCCATACCGTACCGTGGATTCTGCGCCGGAAACAGTCACAATGAAACAACCGACGCCATTCATCGATATTTTAGAGTAACACGAGTAACAATACGCAATGAAATATCTCATCTATCTCCTGCTTTTAGTACCATTCAACCTGCTGGCGCAAAAAGAATTTACGCTTGTCGGGACGATGAAGCATACCGAAATCGAAGGCGGGTGCTGGTATCTGGAAACGAAGCGCGGACAGAAGTACGAACTTGTCGGCAGCGAAGAGAACCTGAAGAAGGTCCGCGTCGATGGTAGGTACGTAACGCTCTCCGTGCGTCAGGCGAAGATGATGGCATCTGTCTGTATGCTTGGGACGATGGTCGAGATCGTGGATGTTCATGATACGAATCGCTATCCGCGCGATCCGGTAGCCGAGACAAAACGTATTCGCGGCGTTGTAGCGAAGACCGAGGATGGTTTTTGGTATATCCGTGGTACTGACGGGAAAAACTATGAGATGAGCAAATCGATCGTCCCCTCCTATTATAAAACCGGTCTTCGGTTTAACCGGGCAGTGACGATGGTCGGGGGCGCAGAAGGCGCGCTCGATATGCATGGCCTTATTATCGAAGTGATCCGGCCGGAAGAACGGATCGTGCCGAAATATAACGATCCGCGGTAATCGCTGGGAGATAAAAACGACGGATTGTCGTTAGGAGAGATTCATGGACGATACCACGAAGCAGGGTACCTATCAACCACCGCCGGAATTCCGCGATCGCACAGAGCCGTGGGATAAATTCGTTGCCTTCGTAAAGCAATGGAAGGTGCCGTTATTTTTGATCATTGTTGTCGGCGGCGGAGGTACGTGGCTCTGGCTCAATATTCTCGAAGGCGTGCCGACACTCGATCAGTTGGAGAATCCGCGTCCGGAGCTTTCGACGCGTATTATCAGCGCTGACGGCGAGCCGATCGATCAATTTTATATTAAGAATCGTACAACCGTAAAACTTCGAGAAGTGCCGAAGGCGATGATCACGGCGTTGATCGCAACCGAGGACAGGAATTTCTTCGACCACTGGGGTATCGACGTCTGGCGCACGGCCAAAGCAGCATGGATCGATATCATCACACTTTCACCGAAGCAGGGAGCAAGTACGATCACGCAACAGCTTGCGCGGAGTCTCTACCTATCGATGGAAAAGACGATGTTCCGCAAAATGCGCGAAGCGGTGAGCGCGATCCAGATCGAACGATCGCATACGAAGAACGAGATCCTGGAAATGTATCTCAATGTCTGCTACCTAGGCAGAGGTGCCTACGGTGTGGCAGTTGCAAGCCAGGTCTACTTCGGTAAGGATGTGTCGAAGCTCACACCTGCGCAGTGTGCCTTTCTTGTCGGGTTACTCAAGGGTCCGGAGTACTACGATCCGGATGAGAACTACGACGATGCGATCCGCCGCCGTAATCTCGTGATCCAGAATATGGTCGATGTCGGTGAACTGGATGCGATCGCCGCGGCAAAAATGAAAGCCGAGCCGATCAAAGTAAAACCGGTGCAGGGATACTACGGTATTGCTCCGCATTTTGTGGAGATGATCCGTCAGCAACTTTCGCGCCTGCCGGAACTCGCAGGCTACGATCTCTATCGCGACGGACTCGTGATCTACTCGTCGCTCAATGCCGATATGCAGCGTGCGGCAAACCGGGCAGTCGAAGAACACATTACGGCCTATCAGCGCGACAAGATGGCTAAGAGCTGGAATTGGAATAACCACCGGTCGCTGCTTGACTCAATGCTGGGTAAAGCGATCCGTCAGAACTACGAGTATAAGACAACCGAAGACGAGGGGGAAAAAAAGCGCATTGCTGCTGTGCTTCGCAAGGATACAAAGTTCGTCGATAGTGTGAAGCGCGAGGCGACACGCATTCAGTCGGGCTTTGTGTGCCTTGATCCGAAGACGGGTCAGATCCTTGCGATGGTGGGCAGTTCGAATCCGAAGGAGCAGCGCTACGGGCTCAACCATGTTACGCAGATCGTACGTCAGCCAGGCTCTGCGTTCAAGCCGGTGATCTATGCAAGCACGTTTGAAAAAGGATATACGCCCTCGTCTTCGGTTTCGAACGAACAGATCGAAATGCGTGACGGCGACAAGATCTGGCGTCCAAGAAATTCGGGTGGTTCGGTTGGTGGCTCGCACTCTATCCAGACTGCTCTGCAGTATTCGGTTAATCTCTCTGCTATCCATGCGGTAATGGAGCTAACGACGGTCCGCGATGCGATCAGTATGGCCAAGCGCATGGGTATTAAGTCGAACCTCGCAGCAGTGCCATCGATCGCGTTGGGGACAGCGGAGGTAAGTCCGCTTGAGTTAACGAGTGCCTTCGGGGTGTTTGCCAACGATGGTGTGCGAACGATGCCATACGGGATCCTTCGCGTCGAAGATCGCAACGGCAAGGTGATCTACCGACCGAAGCCGCAGTTTGAGTATGTGTTCGAGCCGAAGGTCGCGCAGATGATGACGCAGTGCCTGCAGGCAGTCGTGCAGGGCGGCACGGGGTCAAGCGTTCGTCAGTGGTTCAACTATCCTGCAGCCGGAAAAACAGGAACGACACAGAGTTATGCCGACGCCTGGTTTGTCGGGTATACGCCGCATTTTGTAGCCGGCGCGTGGGTCGGGTTTGACGATAAACGAGTAACCTTTACGACTTCCGATGGGCAGGGCGGCCGCGCTGCAGCGCCGATCTGGGGACGGTTCATGAAATACGCGTACCAGTCGTTAAAGCCAAAGATCCGTTATTTCAATACGAATTGGAGTGGGGCTGTTTCTATTTCGTATGACAGCACTGCCTCGCCGAAGACCGATAGCGGAATTTCGCCGCCGCTCCAGGAAATTTCGCCTCGAATCCAGAGCGAATCGCCGCCGGCTCCGGATGTTCCGAAAGACGACGAATAAGTCGTTAGGGGCGTGGAAATGCCATTAAATAGGGAAAGAAATTTTAGCGGGCAGAACCTTTGCCGAAGTTTTTGTGTCCTAAAAACGGACAGGTCCCTGCAACAGTCCTGTCGGTATCTTCCGGCTCGGAGAGCGTTCTACCACAATATCGGGGTACTTGAATACTGACCTCGTATATTCGCACTCCCGATTCGGGTTAGTAACTTTCATTTACTTTGCTGTTTTACGGAAGCCCTTATATCGTATGAAACGTAAGTTGTGTCTCCGCGTGCGAGCATTGTTCGCCGCGTTCATCTTAACTTCATTATCTATTCATGCAGCATTTGCGCATACCGCTTCGTCAAGCTCGATCTCGCTTGCCGAACGGATGGCAATAGGTAATGCCCAAGCCGGTGTGGTCCTGAAGGCATTCTTCGTACCGCCACCGCCACCGCCGGATACGACGGTTAACGCGTTCAAAAGATTACGCGTACTCAATCTCGGACCAGTCGTGAATTCGGGCAAGGGTGATTTCGCCCCGACGATCACCGCCGATGGCCGCACGATGTATCTCGTCTCCGAGCGTCCGGGCAGCAAGCAGCAGGACTTCTTCTCGACGACAAGCCCCGAGAATAACGATACGACGTGGGCACTGCCGATCACCGAAGAGTTGATCAACTCTGGTGTTGCCGCTGGCGCCGCCTCGATCGCCGCCGACGGGCAGACGATCTACTTCGCGACCAATCGTAGCGATCCGGATGCACCGAACAACATCGACATCTGGGTTGCCGAGCTCGATGGCAAATCCTGGAAGAACGTCCGTGAGCTCGGCGCACCGATCAACACGACGAAATGGGAAACGCAGCCGGCGATCAGCCCGGACGGCAAAAAGTTGTTCTTCACGTCGAACCGTGAAGGAAAGAACATC
>JANWLI010000020.1 GCA_025450975.1 Candidatus Kapaibacterium sp.
CAGTCTCTCCATATGTGCGAAAAGTTATCCACAAACCTACCTCCCTCCTTGCGGAGGGTTTTCGAGCGCCGTAAAATTGTATAGAATTACACGAAAAACGCAGATTCTGCCCCTAGTTTGCGGTTTTTCACCCTGTGGATAACATGTGAATCTTCACCGGGAATAGGTGGATAATTCGTATGTTTGTTTGCAGGGCGAAACAGGGAGCCGCCAGGATGCGTTAGCATTAGAGGCGGGTAGTGGATCGTAATTTGACCCCTAACCCCTTTGTCTATGAACATCTTCGACGATTTTGACCAGTTCAGTTACGGCAGCGAGGATCCTTCCGGTGGAAAGGAAGAGAATGAGACGCGCAAAAAGTACTTCGAAGAAGAACTTCGCCGTTACAAAGAGGACCGGTCCCATACCTCTGATGGCGACAAGGAAAAGCGCCGTGCCTTCCTCAGCCCTGAAATTCTCGAAGAGCTGATCGACTATTGCGTCGAAAACGAGAAGTTTGAGGAAGCTCTCCATTTTAGCATGCTCCTGAGCGACAAGGTGCCATTTAGCGCAGATGCCTGGCATCGCAGAGCCATGCTTGAATCCCATCATCTAAAGTTTGAAGACGCCCTGCGCTCCTATGAAAGGGCAGTAGCGCTTGATCCTGTCGACCTCGATCTTCTGGTCAACTACGGCATTACGCTCGAAGCTATGGGGCATGCGAATGAAGCCTTGGCGCTCTTCGACCGTGCGCTGGCAGTCGATCCCTCGAACGAAGATGCGCTCTTTTCTAAGGCTGCCTGCTATGAAAAGCTGGAGCAGTATAACGAGGCGATCAACATCTTTAAGTATCTGGTAGACAAAGAAGAGTACGCTAAAGATGCACTCTATGAACTAGGCTATTGCTACGACAGCACCGAACGGTTTTCCGAGGCTGTCGAATGCTATGAGCTGCATCTCGACCACGATCCGTATAACTACAATGCCTGGTACAACCTTGGCATCGTGTACAATCGCATGGGGATGTTCCATAAGGCGATCAATGCCTACGATATGGCGCTGGCGATCAAAGAAGAGTTTGGCTCTGCCTGGTATAATCGCGGTAATGCACTTGCGAATATCGGCAAGCTCAGCGATGCTATCGAGTCGTATAAAGAGTGTTTGAAGTATGACGCAGAGGAGATCCGTGCATGGCATAATCTTGCCAATGCCTACGAAGAGCTTCAGCGTTTCCGTGACGCGATCCGGTGCTTCTCGCAGGCGATAAAGTACGATCCGCGTCACTCGGAGAGTTACTTTGGCCGAGGCTCGTGCTATGATGCTCTGGGGCATCCCAGAAAGGCTTTGGAAGATTACGATCGTGCGCTCGGCATCAATAGCAAGTATCCCGAGCTTTGGTACGCCAAAGCCGACGCACTCTATAACCTGGGCAAGCTCGAAGAGGCGCTTCTTGCGTATCGAGTCGTTCTCGAGCAGACTCCGAATGACTTTGAGGCCTGGTTCGATTATGGCGAGACGCTTGTCGACCTCAAGCGTCCCGAAGAAGCTGCGAAAGCGTTTGAATCATCGATCAGCATCGAAGAGAAATGGGCTGATTCTCATTACGGGCGTGCAAAGAGTCTGTACATGACAGGCGGCCTGCTCGAAAGCGCCGTCGAGCTTTTGATCGCATTCCGCCTCGACGATGCAAAGCGCAAGCAGTTCGAGAACGAATTTCCGAATCTTGCTCAGGAAGACGCTTTCCGCAAGATCGAAGAGATCGTCAACGCAACAGGGCAGATAGAGAACTAAGTATTAATTTGGTATTAATAAAAAAAGGCAGACGTTCGGTCTGCCTTTTTTATTGTCATCAATAAAGAAGACTACATATTCTTGACGATAAATTCGACGCGGCGGTTTGCTGCACGTCCATCTTCGCTTTCGTTGGAGTCGATCGGCTGCCCTTCGCCATAGCCAATAGCATTCAGACGGGAGGCATCGATGCCATTGAGCGTAAGGTATGTCCGAACAGCGTTTGCCCGCTGTTGTGATAGGTCTTTGTTGTACTGGTCAGAACCGACATTATCCGTGTGACCTGCGATCTCCACTTCCATGCGAGGGTACTGATCCATCATCTTTAACGCACGTCTAAGCTCGGGGTTTGATTCTGCGGTAAGATCTGCTTTATTGAAATCGAAGAATACGAGTAAGCGAATCTTGGCAGGTGGTTTTTCCAGATAGATATCGGGATTTCCTTTTACGATCTTACCATCCTTATTCACCTCAAAATACGTAGAGTTGAACATGTATTCATCTTTCGAAGCAGTAACGGAATAGCGGCCGGGGTAGAGGACGATCCCATAGGCACCATTTTCATCGGTACTCTGCTCATCAACTTCTTCGTTCGTGCTCAGATCGATGATCGTGACATCGGCATCGTCAAGCGGTGCTTTCGTCTTACGATCGAATACGCGGCCTGCGAGTACAGTCTCCGGCTGGCCTTCCTGGATGGTTCTTCTGCTACCACCCCAAGGGAATTTAATGCCGACGGTTAGCGAAAGGTACCACATACTGGGAGCTGATGGCGTAGGCATGCCATTGGCAGTAGCATACGATTCCATCGCATTCGTTGTTCGTTCGTTGAGCCATTCTGAAAGTGGCAGATATGCGGCAAGTTCCGGAGTCAGGACTGCTCCGCTCGAGCCGATGGGAATGAAGGTCCCAAGCCCAACCTTGGGGCCGAAGGCAAACGATTCAAAGAAATCGGTCATCTCTGCATCGTCGAGAGCTGTCATACGGGTTTCACCCGTAGGTATGCCAAAATCACCGATGTAGCTACAGTCATTTGTAGAACTGACAATTTCCTGGCTCAGCGATACCGAATTAGAAAGCATATTAGAAAGTCCGAGACCAATGATTCCATAGAGCCCGTTCGGATCGAACTGAGCGCGAAGCAATAAGTCGGCAGCAAAGAAGTTGTACGAAGCATCGAAGAAATTGGCGATAACTGCATCTCCCTGTTGGCCGGTGACGACATCAGGACAGATGATGTCTTGACGATCATCGTATGCAGTCGAATGATGCCGGAACATAAGCTTGCCCATAAACGCGAAGTTGTGGGCAATATTGAGATCGAGTGTTCCGCCAAACTGAAATCCGATTCCCGATCCAACACCAGCGAGGGGGATGTGTGTTAGAGCATTCGGATCGGAAAAAAACGGATTATTGAAGGAGATAAAGAAATTATCGGCTCCCATGTAACTCGTGTGATTAACTCCCGCCTCCAATCCCCAATAATTCTTATCGCCCAGAGACCGGCGTTGGGCAAAAAGCTGAGTTAATGATACTAAGATGACAAAACCGACAAGTATGGTCTTCCGCATAATAAAATAGTGGTGAATAAACGTGGTAAGACAAAAATACGTAATTCTTCGTGGGGCTAAAGGAAGGAACCTCGCAGGGGATTCGTTTGTACTACTGCGGTCTTGCTGGCGCGTTCGTCTAGCGGCTAGGACACTGCCCTCTCAAGGCGGCGACACGGGTTCGATTCCCGTACGCGCTACTGAATTGAAAGCCACTTCGAAAGAGGTGGCTTTTTGATTTTACGGTCGCTTAGTGAGCAAGCGCTACAAACCCGTCAGGGTAGATCTTTTTGAAGGCTGTCTGTGCCGTTTCAGCCTCGTTCATATCGGCAAATAGTCCATAAGAAGCACTTCCACTGCCGCTCATAAGTGTAAAAAGTGCATTATGTTGGAGGAATTGGTCCCTGATTGAAATGAGTTCAGGATACCGTTGAAATACCAGTGGTTCAAAGTCATTGACGATCTTCTCTTGCCATAAACTAAGAGCGGACTGCTGTAAAATAGACGCGAGATCGGTTGCCGTTTTCTTACCAGAAATTTTCAAGCCTGCATAGGATTCAGTTGTACTCGTGAATAGCTGCTTTGGCTTTACGATCAGGCATTGGTAAGGGAGCGTGAGGTCCAATGGTTCAAGGACATTGCCAATTCCTGAAGCGGTGGCCGCGTGTGAGTTGATCAGAAAGAATGGCACATCTGCTCCGAGTTTAGCACCGATCTCGAGTTGTTCGGCAGGTGATAACGAGCGAACCAGTTCAGAGTAGATCTTAATGGCCGTCGCTGCATTTCCAGAGCCTCCGCCCAGTCCGGCGCCAGAGGGGATGTTCTTTTCAAGTTGAATTGAGAGCGCCGGCATCTTATCGTTATGGTACTCGGCGCACAAGGCGATCGCCCGAACGACGAGATTGCGCTCATCGGTAGGCAGATCATGATCAGAGGAGTTAAACTCAAAAGACGCGGAATCAGAAGCAACTATGGTATCATGCGGTTCGTCGAAGCGGTAGAAAATTGTATTTATATCATGATAGCCGTCGGAGCGTTTGGAAAGAATTTCCAGGCCGAGGTTGATCTTAAAAGGTGAGTGGTAAGTTTTTGTGCCGGTCACAGTAGTGATTCGATTGCGTCGATCAAGTCTTCTCTCTTGACTTTTGCCGGGAATATGTATTGAATATACCCTTGGCGATCGATGACGAAGGTCATTGGTATCGTGCCGGTCCCGCCATAATTAATATATGCGGTCGCCGATGAGTCGACAACAAGTTGATAGTGAAGATCGTACAGATAGCCGAAATCGATGACGGATTTGAATGGCTCCTTGGCGCGGTCGATAGAAATACCGATCATGTGCACTCCTTGAGGCGCATACTCTTCAGAAATTTCTTTGAGATAGGGGAGTTCATCCAGACAGGGAATACACCAGGTTGCCCACATATTCAGGACAATGACATCGCCTTGCAGTTCGAGCAACGAGCGATCACTGCCAGACGAGTCTTTCCAGATGATATCGGTTGCCAGGGTCTTCGAACCAACAGTAACCGTCTTACCTCCATGGCCGAGGAGCCGGGAGACGTTATCTTTATACTCAAGGTTGTCGTAGAGTCTTGGCAACGGCGTATCATCCTGCGTTGGCAGGCAGCCGGTAACAACTAAGCATAAAAGGACGAACGTGGCCGGGCGGTACAAATACATCTTTATATATAACTCAGGAGTCAAATAAATGTTTCTTCCGGTCTGTTGACCTAAGACAAAAGATGCCCGTACGGTGTTACATCTCATCATTTCTCTAAGACGCTCATTTGAATATACTTGTCACCGGAGGAGCAGGGTTTATCGGATCGCATATCGTTGACGGCCTCATCGGAGCCGGACATAGGGTGATCGTTCTGGATAACCTATCAAGCGGAAATCCTCGTAATATCTCGCAGCAAGCTACCTTTGTCGAAGGCGACATCTGCAGTGCAGATACGGTCGCTGCGATCTTTCGCGATCATGCGATCGACGTCGTTAACCATCACGCTGCGCAGATCGATGTCCGCAAAAGCGTCACAGCGCCGGTTCATGACGCGGAGATCAATATTCTCGGAAGCCTGAACCTCCTTGAAGCGGCAAGACAGCATGGTGTGAAACGGTTTGTCTTTGCCTCAACCGGAGGCGCGATCTACGGCGAACAACAATATTTCCCGGCCGACGAGAAGCATCCGCAACAACCCATTTCTCCGTATGGCATAACCAAACGGTCTGTTGAACTCTATCTTGAGTATTATCGGGCAGTGCATGGACTAGCATATACGATTTTTCGGTATACAAATGTCTACGGTCCACGGCAAGATCCTAAAGGCGATGCCGGAGTAGTTGCGATCTTTGCCAATGCAATGCTTGACGGAGCGCCGACGACGATCTTTGGCACAGGGTCACAAACGCGTGATTATGTGTATGTCGGCGATATCGTACGTGCCCACCTTCTCCTTCTGGATCGTGCGGTTGGTTCAGAAGTGTACAATGTCGCAACAGGGATGGAGACAAGCGTCAATGATCTTCATATTGTCCTGTCCTCACTGATCACTGGTGGAAAGGCTGCGCCTGTCTATGCCGAGGCGCGCAAAGGAGAACTCGATCGGAGTTCATGCACAAGTGCGAAGATCGAGGCAGCCTTTGGATGGCAGCCAAGTGTAGAGCTTCGTGATGGATTAGCAAAGACCGCCGCTTACTTTAAAGAACATAGATGATCAAAGTAAGCTTTGTTGCTATCGCTTTTTGCGTCCTGTGGGGATGTGCATCCATCAAACCGCCTCCGGGAGGCGAAGAGGATAAGACGCCTCCGACGATCGATACGAGCTTTCCGTTTATCGGCGCTACGAACGTCGCGAAGGATATCAAACCGGTCTTTATCTTCGAGCAGGACGTCGATCGTTCGAGCCTGACACAGTCGGTGACGATGACTCCATACATGCCCGGGGTGATCAAGTATGACTGGTCAGGGTATGACGAGGTCGAATTGGAACTCCCGGCGCCCTTACGTGACAGCACAACCTACATCCTGACGATCGGCCGTGACTTGAAAACGCGGCGCAGTGGCACGCTCAGCGCACCGATACAGATCATTTTCTCGACGGGTCCTACATTAGATTCTGGAGTTATCACTGGACAAGTATTCCCAGGCTTTCAGGCTGCTAGGGAAGAGAATTTCACGAATCTCTTTGTCTTCGCATACGACATCACAAATCAATCTGCCGATACCCTCACGCTGAGTCATACCCGTCCAGATTATATCACGCAGCCAAATGCCACAGGAGCATTCGAACTACGTGCTTTGAAGATCGGTCACAAGTATCGCATTATTGCTGTCAGCGACGAGTTTCGCAACAGGCTCTATGATCACGCGATCGATGCATTCGGCATTCCCACAGGCGATGTAGAGCTTCGACCAAACTCGGCTCCGTTTGTCGTGATGAGGATGTTACCGAAGATCGATACGATCCGGCCGAAATTGGAAGATGTCGAGGTGCGCGATCTCCATCACTTCCGCGTAAAATTTAATAAGCCGATCGACAGCTCAAGCGTTCTTGAGTCGAACTTCGAGCTTATTCGTCAGGGTGAACAGTCGCCACTTGTCCTGGTGGCAGCATATCGTGAAGATCCGGAGAAGCGTCCTGCAGTGATCACGCTAGTGCCGCGCGGTCGACTGCGAATCGGGGATACATATACTGTTCATGCCGTGACCACTGCCATTCGCGACATTCGGGGATTAGCGATGGCTGCCGATAGTGGTTCGGCGAGGACATTTACCGTGCCTACGGTACCAGATACGTTCGCTGCGCCGCGATTCCTGCGATTCTCGATCGGCGATAGCGTGAGAGATATTTCCCGCACGCCGCAGATCACGGTCTTCCTTTCCGATGCAATAAGCCGGAGTAATCTCGATGGCGTATTTATGCTTTTTGACTCGTCAGGAAAACAACTTCCGATCGATGTGCGTCAAGGCGATGCGATTCGATTTACGATTAGCCCCAAAGATACACTTCTGCCAGTTGCTCTGTATCGGCTGGACGCAAAGGGAAGCTTCATCGCATCTCCGCTTTCGGCATATGCAGGTAAGGTCATAGATACGATCTATTCTATCGACTTTTTTACTGAGGATCCACGAGATTTTGGGACTGTTTCCGGTGAGATCACCTATGCCGATTCACTCTACAATCCTGCGACGCACAGGGTTGTAGTACAGTTGGTAAACATTGGCACCAACGTGGTGACGCGAAAAGTACTCAGCGAAGGCAGGCTGAAGTATACATTCGAGAATGTCCCTGCAGGAAGATATAAAGTCCGGGCCTGGCTGGCAGAGGCAGCGAATAATACCTGGTTCGGCGGCCAGATCCAGCCGTTCAAGTACGCAATGCCGACTGGTGAGTACCTGGATCAGATAGATGTTCGCTCCCGGTGGACGGTTGACGATGTTAATTTTGAATTGAAATAATCAGATAGTTGTGGCAAAATCTCATCTCGACAGGGCGCTGACGCTCTTTCCGACCATGGCGATCGTCATCGGATCGGTGATCGGCTCCGGCATATTTGCCGTGCCGGCCGGCATTGCCCGTGAGGTTGGCGATGCAACGCTGATCCTGTTGATCTGGGTCGGCGCAGGCTTGCTGACATTATTCGGCGGCCTGACGCAGTCTGAGCTAGTCGGGCAAATGCCAAAGACCGGAGGTCTCTACGAGTACTTCCACACGATCTACGGTGAGCGTCAAGGCTTTCTCTATGGTTGGGCGAATCTCATGATCGCTGGCTCCGGAGCAATTGCCAGTATTTCCATCGTCTTTGCGACGTACCTTGGTGAGTTTGTGAGCCTTCTGCATCTTTCACCTGCTCTGGAGGCCGAGCCATTACATCTGCCCATGCTTGGTGACATCTTTCCATTAGCGAACATTGGCGTGAAGATCGTAGCCGTGACCGTGATCGCTATACTTACCTATATTAACATTCGAGGTGTACGCGTCGGAGCACGATTGCAGAAGATCTCTACCTCGACAAAGGTGATCGCGATTCTCTGCGTGATCGGTGTAGCTTTTATTGCCGGCAGTGGGATCGGGTCGACGGAGAACTGGTCGAGCACTACGGCGAAAGGTCTGGGCCTTTCTGGTACCTCTCTCCTGATGGCAATTGGGTTTGCCGTCACGAATGCCTTCTGGTCGTATGACGGCTGGGGGAATGTGGGTTATATAGGTGGGGAAGTAAAAGAACCTCAGCGGACAATTCCGCGAGCGATCATCTTCGGCACGCTGATCTTCATCGGCGTATACTTGTTGATGAACCTTGCGTACTTCTTTATCCTGCCTGTTGAGACAGTCGCTACAGCTCCCGGCGACCGTGTTGCTTCGCTGATGGTCTCAACGGTGATCGGCAGTGTCGGCGGAGCGCTTGTAGCAGCCTTGATCATGCTCTCGACATTCGATACGACGAATTCAACGATCCTTGCGAATGCTCGTGTCTATTACGCCATGGCATCAAATAAGGTCTTTGCAC
>JANWLI010000021.1 GCA_025450975.1 Candidatus Kapaibacterium sp.
CGATATCAGTCGGCAAGCCAAGCGAGAACGCTTCGGCAATTGCCATGCGACGGTTGTTATAATCAACGGTCTTGATGTCGGTACCTGCATCAAAGATGTCGTACACGCGACCCTCGAAGAGGAGCGTATCCGGCACGGTGCCGATCGGCACAGGGATGTAGGTGTACGAACCAGCACGGTTCGGTTCATAAATATCGGTGAAGCACGAATCGAAGTAATCGATGAAGAACGTGCTCTGGATCGGGCCAACCGGAAGCTGCGGGAGCTTCGTGATGATGTTCACACCAGTTTCGCCCCAGAAGTTACCGCGAAGCGTATCGATACCGCCGAAGCCAGGACCCTGCTGCAAAGGCAGACGGAGGGTGTAGCGTGCGCGGTTATCATAGATCGCATTGCCACGCGAGTTGGACTCGTGTGACGGGATCGGTCCTTCAAGATCACCCCAGATGGTTGCGCCTGCATTAGGATCATGCGGGTTTGCCATTTCCGGAGCAACGAGGTCGACTGTGGCGCTATGACGGCTCGTTGCAAAGTTGTTTGCAATGAGCGTCTGATTCGCCATCAGGTGAAGCTTGTAGTTATCCGAGTAGATCGCCGAGCCGGTAAATGCCTGGTTCTTCTCAAAACGAGCGCGGCTCGAGATGAGTGTATCAAGCACCGGAATGTTCGACGAAGCATTGTTAATGTTTACATACAATGCACCACCACGACCGTTACGGTTGAACATACCGAGTGAATCCTCACCAACGGTAGCCCAGTTCTGGCAGAAGCGGGTAAGCTCACGCGGATCGAACGGAAGCGGAGAAGTTTTTTGATCCATCGCATTAAATCCGTTCTCAACGAAGTAACGGAAGTAATGATGATCGCCCTGGTTCGGGCCCGACTGACCTAAGGTCATGTGGTATGCACCGCCGTTACCGCCGATGACATAGTTGCGATGGAATTCTACTGCGAAGCAGCTATCACCCGTACCGTTGAATACAGCACCACCGCCAAGAACAATATTCTTGTAAGCAGCACGGTCGATACGCGGGTTCGCCGGATTTACAAAGTTTGCTTCGTACCATACACGACGCTCCTGAAGATCAGGCTGTGCGTTCGGATTAAGGTAGACAGCACCGCCGGCGATACCAGCTGCATTGTTAACAAAGCGCATACGAAGCTCAACCGAATCCCAACGCGGCAGCTGATGTGTCTGCGGAGCAAGGTAACCGGTTAAGTACGTATACCAGTGTTGGTAGATAGCGCCACCCTCACGAAGAGCGGTGTTGCTGATAAACGAAATGAGTCCCGAATCGCGCATGATGTTCGGAATGTACTCAACGATATTGTCGCCGTCGATATTAAGCGCCGGGCCATTATCGGTAAGACTTCCGTTATTGCGCCAATCCATGTGGATAGCTCCGCCGAGACCGGCGAAGTTACCAAGGAAGGTTGCGCGCTTTCTGATAGAAAGACCAGGAGCACGCTCACTTGCATCATGGCCGAAGATGAGCGGATCACCGTCGCCATTCGGAGCAGTAAAGAGCGGATTGCCCGAGTACTTGCTGACTGCGATAGCGCCACCGCGCATACGCCAGTCATTAGCCTCGCTTGTCGGCGTGACTGTTTCTACGATCGCGCTGTCGGTATTAAATGTTCCGAGCTGAAGATCTAAGCCGGTATAGTCACCGACATAGATACCGCCGCCAGCAGCGAGCTGCTGAACTGCGCCAGAAGTATTCTTATTCCACGCAATGCAACGCTCGATATGGATCGTATCGGTGCTCTTGTGGAAACGCGGAAGGCCAAGACCGGCTGAGTCATGGTTACCAAGACTCGCGACAACAAAGTCGGTATTCGTGGGTCCGAGACGACCTGCCATATAAATAGCACCGCCGTATGCACCGGTATCATGCCAGTAATGGCTGTTCGGCTGAGAATCGTCGTTAACGACGCGCGTATCACGAATCAACAGACGACGCACCTGGCCGTTCGCGAGCGAATGGCGACCGTCGTCGTTCGGGAAATAGGAAGCTGCAGGAGCCTCCAAGAAAGCAAACGCGCCACCGCGATAGATAGCAGAGCAGCTATCGACGATGATATCATACAGGTGCGTTCTCGCCGAGAAAGTCGTCAATACACCACCGGCACCGTTTGCAACGGTGTTAATGGCGACTGAATTCGTTAGCCTCGGGTCACCCGGCAAGTTTGCAACGCCGTAGATAAGCGTACGATCGACCGAATCGCGCTTTACGAAGTATGCAAAACGGACGTTCGCGAAATACACTTCACCCGCACCCGGAAGAACAACGATATGCCCCCACTCTCTGGAGAACTGGTTTACATTGACACCGCGCATTTGAATGCGGCGCTGCAAACCGGTAAAACCGTTTGCCGTGATACGACCATTGGTCGAATCGATAATTCGGCTATGCGGCAGAAAATGCACTTCGGCACCTTCCTGGATGACCAGGTGGCCCGAATTGCTTAACGTACCGGATATACGGTAAATAGTATCGGTAAGCGAATTTCCTGGCGTACGCGAGTAAAACGTTACCGTTTGACTCGGCAGGATATATCCGCTCACTTCCTTAACATATTGAGCACTGGCATCCCGGAATAACCCGAGCGTACCAAGAATGAGACATAAAGCGATAAAGAAACGCTGCATACTTCCTCCGTGAGTGAGTAAATTGCGGTCTGTTAAAAAATTTTGGTCAAGCGACTTTGTCACTTCGATAGACGGGATTAACCTATTCGACATATTGTCTCGATGTATGATAAAACTTTTCGTTACTCGTGTATCCTGGATGCAAGGTTTGAGATCGGCCTCGAAACGGACAAATCGGCGACGGGTCGCCGACTCACTACCGTGAGGCTCAAAGCCTTGCAAATATACGAGCTTTTCAAAGCGCTACGTTCATTTTCATAAGGGCGCGCTTTGCAGCGTCGTCGAACTGCGTACCGGGGTACTCTTCCAAAAGTCTGCGGTACGCTTTAACCGCATCGTCCTTTTTGCCCAGTTCTTCGAAGTTCTTCGCGGCTGCAAGAGTATAGTCAGCATTGAGGGGATTCACCGGATCCATCCCGGCAGCCGACATAAATAACTTCGCAGCTTCCTCTTTGTTACCCTTCTCCTGAAAAATTGTTGCTTTTCCAGCATCTACCGATGCTTTTACCAACGGCTCACTGGCTGAAATGCCATCAAAAACGGTCATTGCGCTGTCATATTGGCCCACATAATAGTAGGAATTCGCAAGGTACACCTTGGCCATTTCGCCGGATTTCGTTGATCCGTAAGTGTTTACGATCTCGCGGAGGCCTCGCAAAGGCTCGTTGCCTACTTTATCCTGAGTGCTGCCGTCGATCGCAAGGCGGTGATTATTAGCATTATAGGCTTTATCGGTGATTCTGGTAAGCCAAACACTTGCGGCCTGATTATCAGCTTCTGCGCCAGAGCGATATAAAAACAGGCCTACTGCTCCGAGGACCAATACGCCTAAGCCTACAAATACCTTTACCCGATTCCTTTCGAACCAGGTTTTTGCACTGTCTATGTTTGCCAGAACATCCTGACCTCCGGAAGCGACATCTTCCTGACGAATGGATGTGTTAATTTGCTTTTGCGAACGGATCATGTAAACGAAAGTAATGCTTAAAGGAGCGAGGGTGTGCGCCCGGGGGGACTTGAACCCTCAACCTTTGGAACCGGAATCCAACGTTCTATCCAGTTGAACTACGGGCGCTGGTATATATAAAAAACTCGTTATGACGTCTACCGGACTCCAAAACGAGATGAGACTACAAAATTACCCGCAAAACAACTCCCAAAATTCTGGTGGATAGCCTAAAATAAACTTCACTAACCTGATTTTGTTACTAACTCCAACAAAGAAAATTAATTTCCCCACTCAAGAACCTCGACACGGACCCTAACTAAGCCATCGCGGACCATATCTATCTCTTTTGCAGCTCCATAGGTAAGATCGATGATACGCTCGGGTTTTACCGGTCCGCGGTCATTGACCCGCACGTCGACCTCCATCCCATTGGAAAGATTGGTAACGCGAAGGATCGTATTGAACGGATAGGTCCTGTGGGCGGCCGTCATCGCATCCTTATCAAAGGATTCGCCATTGGAAGTACGTCGGCCGTGAAACTCGCTTCCATAATATGACGCGATCCCTTCCATGGTACCGAGTGACCGTGTTACCGGAGCACCACAGCCAATAGCAGAAACAAGCAAGAGCAGAATACCGATGGACAGCCTATTATAGGTACTGGTCCTGATTATTGCGTTTGAGGTAATCGACAACATCTTTAACATTCTGTGCTTTGTCACGACTCGCTATAAGGATGGCATCTCCGGAATGAATAACGGCAAGGTCATCAACGTTCATGAGAATGATGAGTTCTTTCGCTGTCGAACGAACCAGGCATCGTTTCGACGATCGCACGATAACCTTGCTGCCATCGATGGCATTCTGCGATTCATCTTTCTCAGCAAGACGCCAGACCTCATCCCAACTTCCGACATCGCTCCAGCCGACAGCACCTGCGCGAACGACATACACGTTCGACGCCCGCTCCATAACTGCATAGTCAATGGAATTACCGCGGATCTTACTATAGGCATCTTTTAATGCAGCGGCAAATCCGGGAGCCGATGGCAGCGGAAGCGCGCCGATACGCTCGTTGATATCTTCACAAAACTGCTCCAGTGCATGCCGGATCGCACCGACAGTCCAGACAAACATGCCGCTATTCCAGAGGAAGTCCCCTGATTCAACAAACCGCTTCGCCGTTTCTTCGTCCGGCTTTTCGGCAAATCGTTTTACACGAAATACATCCCGAACTTCAAACTCGGAGACCGTCGGTATTTGGGCGACGGTTGGCAATCGCTCATCGTCGATTTGAATGTACCCATAGCCGGTTTCCGGGCGAGTCGGATGAATACCCAGCGTGACCAGGCCTTTCGTCTCCCGGGCGGTTCGCTCGGCAATGCTGATCAAGCGCGCAAACTCGTTCTCATTTTTTACCAGATGATCGGCAGGCAGAACGATCATCATCGCATCGTCGCCAACTGTCTTGTGGAGAATATGTGCTGCAAGAGCAATGCAGGTAGCCGTGTTACGCCCGATAGGCTCTGCGATGATATTTGCTCTCGGTACGCCGTTGGCCTGGTCGGCTACTTCGTCTACATGATAATCGCTGGTAATGATGAGCGTATCTTCAAGCGATGCGAAACGTGATACGCGATCGATCGTGAGTTCGAGGAGCGACTTTGCTTTGTCGATTACGTGCAGCAGTTGCTTCGGCCGTTTCTTTCGGCTCTCTGGCCAAAACCGTGTGCCCACTCCCCCTGCAATAATGACCGGACAGATCTTCATATATTAGGTAATTGCTATGCGTGGTACCCGCGCAGTGACGTTTGTAAGAATTTCGTAGGGGATCGTCCCTATCGTACGGGCCAGCTCCCAGGCGGAAAGCGTTGGATCGTCCGTTGCGATCAACGTCGCACTTTCGCCAATGTCAACCACATCGTCACCGGTATCGGCCATGATCTGATCCATGCAGACCGTACCACGGACCGGGTACTGTTTGTTATTGATGGAAACACGAGATCTATTTGTAAGGAGCCGCGAATAACCGTCCCCGTATCCGACAGGCAGCGTTACAATATTCGTATCGCGATCGGCATGCCAGCGAAGGTTGTAGCTCACCCCTTCTCCCTTGGCGATACGTTTTGTATGAACAACGGCGCTCGTTAATGCAAGTACAGGCCGAAGCTCCGCACCCATCGTTTCCTGAAGCTCGAGTGACGGGGCATATCCGTAGAGCATGATCCCCGGACGGACCATATCGAACGCACTTTGGGCTGCATGCTGTAATATTGCTCCGCTATTGGCTGCATGGACGAGCGGGACATCCGCGACCTCGGTGCGAATAGATCTAGTCAGATCGGCAAATGTATGTACCTGCTTCGTAAAAAATGCGGACTCAAGTTCGTCGCTGGTTGCAAAATGAGTTGAAAGACCTTTGAATTCTATCCACGCGCTCCGCTCGGCGATCGCACGAGCAAAGGCGAGCGCATCGTTGGGCTCAACGCCAATACGGCGCATGCCCGTATCGATCTTGAGGTGCACCTTCGCTTTTTTCTGAAGTGCTCGTGCTCGCGCTTCGATCGCAGACAGGAGATGATGCTCGGAAAGACTAAACTCAAGCTCCTCAAGGATAAAGGTGTCAACCTCGTCTTCGAGCGCAGAAGTAAGCACGACGATCGGCAACGACGTTAGTTTACGAAGCTGCACTCCTTCTTCTTCGGTAGCGACACCGAAGTACCCGACCTCACCACTTTCGAGCGATGCCTTCGTGATGATCTCGAGCCCATGGCCATAGGCATTTGCTTTGACCACGGACATAATGATCGGCTTGGCACCGATCCGGCGGCGGACCGTTCGGAGATTGTGTTGAAAGTGAGCGGTGTAGATGTATGCTCGTGTCGGGCGCAAAGTGCTCTGGAGCTGATAAAAATTTCAGCGCTGAAAAACACCGAATGCTGTCAATAGGTTAACTAAATAGAACGGAGTCTTAATGGAGCTTACTGAGTCGCACCTCAGCATTCTTCATATGCGCACGAATTTCCTTACTTGGCGTCTGAAAGCCTTTTGCAAAAAGCGTGACATTGCGGAACGCGTCTCGAGCATCCCGACGGCGTCCTTCGATAAGAAAATATTCGCCGATCGTATTCCAAATGACGACACGGCTTGAGTCTGAAGAAGCAAACTGATCGACCAATGTAAATGCTCGTTTATATTCGTATCGGTCCAGAAGATTGAGCAGCAGACTCGAAAAGATCTCAGCGTTCTGGGGGTCTTTTGCAAAGGCATGCTCATAGTATTTGACGGCGCTCCTTCGCTCTTCCATCATGACAAGCAGTGCTGCCATCTGGGAAAGTTTCTCCGGTGGCAGGTCCGGGACCTTAATGCTATCAACCGATTGCTGAGGTATGTTGCCGAGAGCTTGCTGGCGTTCGAGGATCGACTGGACCGGGCTTGTAGGCTCGACGTTGGCTTCGCTCGTCGAAACGTACCCAAAGTAGAATGCTCCGGCCACTCCCAGAATAAGAAAAATGAACACCGCAACAAACTTCTTCCTGTCGAACTTGGGAAAAGAAGCCAGTGTCCGCGACGTTCGTTCATAATCGCGAACATACTTACGGGCAACGCGCTCAACATACTCAGGGGTGATCTTATCCTGCAATTGAAGGACGCGGAGATACTCATCACGCGTCTCCTTATGGAACAGCACCTCCTTCGCGTGGTTGAGATCCTGCATCGTGCGCGCAGCTTCGGGGTCGGAGTGGTTGTTGTCGGGATGCCACTGCTTCGCAAGCCGGCGATACGCCTCCTTGATCTCGTCCTCCGATGCAGAACGATCAATACCCAGAATTGTGAAGTAGTCCTTCATGCTTGCAAAAAAACTATTGTTTCAGGAGGGAGCACAAATAGCAGGGATGGCACGACCAAGAGTAGCCATCTAATTCAACTATAAAAACCGAAGGAGAATTTCCTCTTTTTAGGTCTTGGCGACCTTGAGTCTTGCCGTCGCAGCATCAAGGGCGTCGTGGTAGATATCAGGGGTAAATCCGGGCTCATGGTCGGAATACCGCTGGCGAAGGCGCTCAATGGCCTGCTCTGCTTCAGTTACATTGATCTCGCCGCTCGGCTCGGCAGTATCGGCAAGGATCGTACCGATATTCTCGTGTAATTCGACAAACCCGCCGGAGACGTAAAAATGCTCTTCTCCGCCGCCAATTTTGGTGAATTTTAGAAGGCCTGGCTTGAGCTTCGAGACGATAGCAGCATGATTAAAAAGTACTTGGAAGGCGCCGAGCTCACCCGGAGCCGTAAATGTCTCGACTTCGCCGCTAAACAGCGTGCGTTCGGGCGTAACGATCTTTAATTCAATGCTTTTTGCCATAGAGGCGAGGTAAACAAGGCGAGGGAGCGGAAAATTCTTTTGATTTACTTACCCAAGATAAAGGACCTGATCTTTTCGAGTTTTGCCTGGATTTCCTCATAATCGGACTGGCTCTTAAGTGGCTTGTCCTGGGCCGGCGTCATGGTCGTTGTCGTTTTGATCTCTGTACTGCCGTGATCAGAACCGAATCCGCCAGTTGTCCCCGTAGAACCGGTTTTCAAGTCTGCCAATACATGTTCAATATCCTGAGCATATACCTTTGTACCGTCGCCCTTTTTCACTACGGTATAGGTTGTCGTAATCCAGGTCGTCGTTTGCATGCCGAGAAAATCAAGCTTCGGGCGTTTCGTTTTGATCATGAAGTCAGAGGTACCGTCGATCTGGTAACCTTCGACTGCCGTCCACGCAGCAATACCCTCGATAACAGCTTTTGGCTCTATGCCGTCAATATAGATTTCCGGCCTACCTGACTGAGTTGCGAGCTTTCCTTCGGCGCATCCATATACAGTGAACAGACTGCTCAGTAATGTTAAAAATAGTACAGATTGACGGTTCATAGGACGGAATCTCTCGTTATTTAGTAAGCTCATTATATCTAAAACAACCGACCAGGTGGTCGTTCACCATCCCTGTTGCCTGCATGTGGGCATACATAATGGTTGAGCCTACAAACTTAAACCCACGGGAAATTAAATCCTTGCTCATCACATCGGACTCCTTCGTTCGGGCAGGTATCTCCTTTAACGTCTCCCACTTATTGGTAATAATTTTTTTATCGGTAAACTGCCAGATATACTTGTCAAAACTGCCGAACTCCTCCTGGACCTTAAGAAATGCTCTTGCATTTGTGACTGCAGATCGCACCTTTAGGTTATTCCGAATAATCGCCGGGTCCTGCAGCAGCTTCTCGATCCGCTTTTCAGTAAAACGAACAACCTTCTGAGGATCGAAGTCGGCGAATGCCTTACGATAGCCTTCGCGCTTGCGAAGAATCGTCAGCCACGAAAGCCCTGCCTGTGCCCCTTCAAGCACGAGAAACTCAAACAGTTTTCTGTCATCGTGTACAGGCACTCCCCACTCTTCATCATGATAGTGGATATAGAGTGGATCTTTCAGACACCAATCGCAACGCATCATAATTCTACATACTGAACGTTTTGAATATTTTTTGTGGATTTGATCTTGTCGAGGATGTCAGCGTGTACATCGTTGTCGACACTCACAACAGTCACTGCATCGCCGCCAACTGTTTTTCTCCCATTTGTCAGACCGGCGATATTGATCTTCGCATCTCCGAGTATAGTCGCAACCGTTGCGAGAATACCGGGCACATCGCGGTTGAAGAAAATGATCAGGTTACCTTCCGGATTAATATCGACTCTGTAGCCATCGATCTCTGTTATGCGCGGCTCCCCAAGAGAAGTTATCGTCGCCGCAACGGTGTGAGCGTGTTCTCCGTCTGATGTCTCGACCCGAACCAGCGTTTCGTATCCAACAGATTCCGTGCGGATCGACTCCGTTACTTCAAGGCTGTGCTCTTTCGCAATGAGCGGCGCATTGACGTAGTTCACCGCCTCGCCGACGATCGGCTTTAGCAATTCGACCATAAGCACAAGCGTGATCGCCTGCGTCTTACGATCGGCAACTTCGCCAGCATACTCGATCCGAATATTCTTATACTTCCCTTGCGCGATTTGCGCCATGAATGCACCTAGCTTTTCGGCAAGTGCATAGTAGGGACGGATCCGCTGCCACTCGACAGGGTCTAGAGCAGGAATGTTCACTGCGTTTGCAATTATCCTGCCTTTAAGCGCATCGACTACCTGCTTGGCGAGTTCAACTGCGACATTCTCCTGCGCCTCTTCAGTACTCGCGCCAAGGTGCGGCGTTGCAATAACATTAGCAAAACGAAGTAGTGGATGATCTCCCGGAGGCTCTTGCTCAAACACATCGAGCGCCACACCGGAAATCTGTTTGGCCTCCAATGCTTTTACAAGTGCTGCTTCATCATAGATACCTCCACGCGCAACATTAATAAGACGAACTCCGGGCTTCATGATGCCGAGTTCTCGCTCGCCGATCAGATGCGCAGTGTCTTTTGTCTTCGGCGCGTGCACGGTGATAAAGTCCGCTGCGCGAAGCAACGGGTCGAGCTCCATGAGTTCGGCACCCAGTTCATCTACGCGTGCTTTCGAAGCAAATGGATCGAAGGCAACGATACGCATACCGAACGAGCGCGCACGACGCGCAACTTCCCCTCCGATACGGCCAAGACCAATGACGCCCAGCGTTTTTCCATAGAGCTCGGTGCCCATAAACTTCGAGCGCTCCCACTTACCTAATTTCAGCGATGCATCTGCTTGGGGGATATTGCGCGCAAGCGACATCATCATGGCCATCGTATGCTCGGCAGCGCTGGTCGTATTGCCGTCGGGCGTGTTCATGACGATGACACCTGCGCGCGTCGCTGCAGGAATATCGACATTGTCGAGACCTACGCCGGCGCGGCCGATGATCTTCAGCTTCTTTGCTGCGGCGATCACATCGGGTGTAACCTTTGTCTCGCTTCGGACCAGTAGCGCTTCGTAGTCGCCGATCGTTGCTTTGAGTTCGTCCGGGCTCAGTCCAGTTCGCACATCGGCAACAATATCCGGCTCGCTCGTGAAAACGGCAAGTCCAGCTTCAGAGAATTTATCAGAAATTAAAATTTTGTGCATTGATTATGAGGTCAGTACTTTGCCTGCTGCCGCAACGCCTTCACCTAACTTTACTTTTACATTGAGCCCCTGCAGCACACACTCAAGCGCCGCAATCGTCATGAGCACATCTGTTCTATCGCAATATCCCATGTGCCCGATGCGGAAGATCTTTCCTTTCAACTTTCCCTGTCCGCCGACGATGGAGATCCCCCATTCTTCGCGAAGCTTCTTGACGATGCTGCCGCTATCGATCCCCTCCGGCGAATGCACGCTCGTTACGCCGGGGTTTGGTGAGTCCTGTGCAAATAGCTTTAACCCCAAGGCCGTCACTGCAGCTCGTGTTGCCTCGGCAAGAAGTTCATGCCGCTTCCAGATCGCTTCCATCCCCTCGGCGTGAATAAGCTTCAACGATTCTTCGAGTTGCATCACAAGCGATACACTCGGCGTCCACGGAGTATCCGGAAGTTTTTCTTCGGTAAGTTTTGCCTTTGCCTGTAAGAGGGAAAAATAAAACGCAGGCGCTTTCTTCGATTCGACCTGCTTCCATGCACGATCGTTCATCGCGATGAATGCAAGACCCGGTGGGATCATCAATCCTTTTTGTGAACCGGCGACGACGATATCAATTCCCCATTCATCCATCTTCAGTTCTGCGACACCAAGGCCACTGACTGCATCGACTGCAAAGAGCACGGAGGAATTTGCCGTAAGCTGCGCGATCTCTTTGATGGGATGCACGATGCCTGTCGACGTTTCCGAAAGCGTACCACAGATGAGCGACGCATCCGGGTGCGCCTTCAGTGCACTTCGCACTTCATCAAGGCTGACAGCCTTTCCTAACTCCACCGTAATGCGATGCACTTTCCGTCCATGTGCTTCGGCGATCTTTGCCCATCGCTCGCCAAAGACGCCGCCGGAAATAACGACGACTTCATCGCCTGGCAGCGTAAGATTTGTGATGACGGCTTCAAGTCCGCCTGTACCACTCGCGGCGAGGGTAAGCACGGGATGAGCAGTTTGGAAGACGTACTTGATCTTTTCCGTGACTTCAGCGAAGATCGCGCGGAATTCTGAGGTGCGGTGATGCAGGATGGGCTTCGCGGCTGCGGCGAGAACAGACGGTGGGATCTCCGTCGGCCCCGGCGCCATAATGCGGGCTTTCAAGGTGAGCATAGCGCCGCTTAGAACACTTCTTTGGAGGATTCCGTCCTACGAACTCCAGATCTTTGACGAGAGTGGCTGCGGAGCTGTCGCTGGTATCGCAGCTAATCCCTGGACGACAATATTATTTTTATTCGTCGGGTCAACTCTGACGATCAGCTTTACACCCGGTTGATAATGAATGATCTCCAGCATACTGACAACTGCCTTTGTCTCTGCCTGATACACTTCACCGGAAAGCGTCACCTCCACGAGCA
>JANWLI010000022.1 GCA_025450975.1 Candidatus Kapaibacterium sp.
GATCTGATAGCTGGAGGCATTGCCTAAATACACTTTGCAGTCGATGCGGCCCGGACGCAGGAGCGCGGGGTCGAGGCGGTCGATGTGATTTGTGCTCATGAAGACGATGAGGCCGTCTTTCGAGTGAATGCCGTCGAGGGCGTTGAGAAATCCGGAGAACGTTACCTGCGCCATCGCTTCGCGCTTGGTGAAGATGGAGTCGATGTCTTCGAGGAGCAGCATCGAGTGCGATGGCATCGTCGCAAGCAGGCTCGTAAGTCTGCTGTCGTTGAGGTTAGTGAGGTTGAGGAGATAGACATCGAGCCTGAACTCCGATGCGAGCGCGATCGCAAGCGACGACTTCCCGCTTCCCGGCGGCCCGTAGAACAAGTAGCCGCGATGAAACGGGATCGACATCGACTTATACCACTCCTCGGCAGAAAGAAAGTGATTGATATCATCGAAAGTCGCTTCTTTCACGCCTTCGTCGAGAATGACGCTCTCTAGTGGGCGCACGTTGCGATGCGCGACGATGCCCCAGTTCTGGAACATGTCGCCGGAATAGATCGTGAGCTTGTTCGCATTTTCCTCTTCGGCTACGCGATGTGCGTCTTCGAAAAAGTCGCGGACGATGGCCTGATCGCGCGTGAAGAAATACATGATAAACATGTCGCGCACGCCGACGACGCTTCCGCCGGCGGTAATGTCTTTACGATCGCGGTGGACGATGACGGGACGTCGGCGATACACGATAAAGTGAATGCCCGGCGCCGGCGTGAACATGATCTTCCATTTCTTCGGACCGATCGATGCCGTGTTCCAGTCCGTGATCGGCAGTGCGTTTGCCGAGACGAGGCGCGCGCGTTTGGTGTACGTGTCCTTATCGAACCAGAGTTTGGTCCATTCGAAGAGGTTGTCGCCGTTAATGATATCGACGCGTACGATGAAGAGGCGCTGGAGATAGCCGAAGAAATGGCGGGGTGCGTTGCGGAATAGCGCAGTTGCGAGGCCGATCAGGCCAAGGAAGATGCCGGTCCACAGAAGAGTAATATTGACTTCAGGCATGTGCTGTAATCCATGATGAAGGTCGGTGTAAATATACGAAATGTTGGGCGGGGGTTCGGGCGTACGGACGGTCGGGCGTTCGGTGGGGATTGCGACCCCCGGCTTACGCCGGGGGCTATCGACATGTCGCGCCCTACGGCGCTTTTGCTTCGCCTGCGGCGAAGCGCGAGGGTGGTTGTGTATAGAAATATTCTACAAGACATCGAGGGATTCTTCGGTCGCTGGTGCTCCCTCAGAATTTGTGTGAGGTGTAACAAACGCTTTTCCGCCAAGTTCTTTAAGGCGTTCCCTCATCCCCGGTTTAGCTGCGGCGGATGCACGTCACGCGAAGCGTGATTAGTTGCGGACAGTCGTGGTCGTGGAGCCGCCTTTTTAAGTGCATTGCGTGCGCGTACCCACCGCAGCACGGGGAGGTTTTTATGTTCACACTGTACGTAAGTACCTATGAAACTTCTGGTGACTCCCCGTCTCCTGATGCGCCCCTTCGCCGAGAGCGATCTCGGTGACCTTTCAGCGCTTTTCGCCGATCCTGCCGTCATGCAGTATATCGGCCCCCCGGATTCGCTCACTCCTGTCGATGCCGACGATTCCCTGCATGAAATGATGGCCGATCTCGAAGCCAATGGCTACGGAATGCTCGCCCTCATCGAACGCCGGGAAAAACGGTTTATCGGCAGATGCGGACTCACTAAACGTGAAGGCAGCGACGAGATCGAGCTTGACTTTATTTTATCCAACCATGCCTGGGGCAAAGGCTATGCGACCGAAGCAGCCAAGGAAGTTTTGCGCTATGCGTTCAACGTCCTGAAGCTCAAGCGTGTCGTCGGCCTTGCCCATCCCAACAACCGTGCAGCTCAGCGCGTACTCGAAAAGCTGGGGATGAAGCACACAGGACGCCGGCAATCTGGTGGCATGGAAGTATTGAAGTTTGTCATCGAAAATACGATTTCGAAGCCGCTCAGCGTTACCTCGCGGCTGAGTTCGCTGGCGTACTTATAGGGTTTTTCTCATTGCTCTCTAGCATAAGACACAACTTAACCCACGGTCCTCCCACGAAACAGCAACACGATTTCCGTCATCTCTCAGAGACGGATTGAAGGATCCCCGCTCGGATACTGCTTACGAAGGTGGGGATCCTTACTTTTTTTGGTAGTTGTGAGTTGTGAGTTTTGAGTTGTTAGTTCTAGCGCTTCCCTGCGCGTAATCACTGCGGATGAGCTAAAAAGGGTATCAGTACGGTGCTTCTAAGAGGAAGCGACCTATCTGGATACGATCAGTGGCACGGTATATCTCCACTTTCCGCCCCGGGGAGCAGTGTAGTTCACAATGGAAAGGTAGATGCCCGGAGTAAGACCCTGAGTTATGAGTTTTGCCTCATACCCTTTAGCTCCAATAGAGTATGGTAGGAAGACCTTTCTCCCGACGACATCACAGAATTCTATCGATTGAATCGTCAGCGTTTCGGGAATCAGAAGGGTCGTCTCGCTTGTGACAGGATGCGGGTAATAGGAGAAGATCGGGCGCTCAATGCCACTTGGGCCGGCCTCGACCACACTTTTTTCTTGCGGATCATAACGGAAGATATGAGCCGCACCCTTATATTCTGCTGCGATCCAGCCATGTGTACGATCGGTGAACGTTATAATCTGTCCGTCATAATGCGTATGGTCTTCTGGGTTGGGATTCTTTAGCGATGTCGAGTCGATCTCCCACGTCGCGCCATTATCGGTTGTATGGACGATCCACCATGCAGGTGTTGCATTCGTTATTGTTTCTTCCGGACAGACTGTCATCCATACTTCGCCGGGAGCAACTGCTTCAAATGCTCGGAAACGTTTAGCAAAGTCGTAATTCGGCGTCCAAGTCTTACCCTGATCGGAAGAATGTAAGAATGAAAGGCCAGCACTTCCATCGGCATTATACCCGCCTTTTAAAGTATCCGGTTGTATCCAGTGCGGCTGATAATCGCTTCCTTCCCGATAGATAGAATTAAAACCGTATAGATGCAGCGTTTTTTTTATAGGCTGCAGTTCAACGTAAATGCGAGCAGCGCTATCGCCGGGTAATCGATAGTTATGGTACGTCCAGCTGCTTCCTTCATCTGATGATACAAGTGTATTTAACCCAGCTGTTTTGTAGGTAAAGGTATCGGCATGAACGTTCTTGCCCCTATTTCGAATGGCAAACGTATAATTATAAATCGAATGATGAGCAAACGAACTTCCTCTGGCGACACAACTCGTATCTCCGGGAAGTCCGAGTTGATAAAATTGTTCGATAAGTGTTTGATTTTGCCCCAAACTTGAATAGGTTTTGCCCAGATCAAGTGATCGTTGTAACTCCCTCAAAGACTCATCGAAACGAAGCACGATTCCACTTTCATTAAGTGGCCAGATCAGCCATGAATCCCACTGCCCTATCGGAGATACGCTCCAGGTCGTGCCTTTATCAGATGAGGTAAGAACAGTCTTGTGCTCATACTGTGAAATCGAATCCGATGGCGGGTCCTGAGAGAAGACATAGACTTCATTTCGACCAGTAGCATATACTTCATGTTGGCATTCACGGATATAGGCGAATCTATCGACATAATCATAAATGCCAAAATCTATTTTTGACCAGTTTGTACCGCCGTCTAGCGATCTGTACCATTGTGGATTGCTATAATCCAACCATTTATAATCGCGCCTCTCACTGTTGACAGCACAGAAGTAAACTGAATTGCTGTCGAACGCTGCAAGGTCGCGAGAACTACATATCGTGTCGCACGGAGGTGAAAAGGCCAAGCGCCAATCGGGAAGCGATTGGGCAAAGGAACTGGCTTGCATAATTGCAATTGCGACTATACAAAGTACTAGCGTACTCATACTGTCAAAATACGAAATTGTTAGGCAGGGAGTTCCTTTTCTCCCTGCCTACTATTGGCTATTCAAATGGGCACAATGGCGGTAATTGGCCCCTACATGAAGTTGTTGCTTCGCAACCACATGTTTCAGGCGTATCGGTTGTCGGTACCAACCCAATGTACTCGCAGTCACCGTTGGTGTGAATAAGTTTTAGGTCGATAGCCTCAACTCCGGCCAAGCTCACCATGAAATGATATCCGTCTTCTATATGATACGTTGCGTCAGGTGGAGTCAACTTAATCAACAACTCACCGTCCTGGTTTGCATCGTAAGTGTTTGATGTCCAGGAATATTCACCGCAATTCTTCAGTGTAGGGAGTGAGCCTTCCTGGCCTTGTATCGTCCATTTATCGCGCCAGCAACAGTTGCCCCATTGTGTGTAAGCGTCGTTCAGCCCGAATGTACTCGCACCGCTTGATCGGTATATCGTTATAAATACTTCACTGACTGTAACACTACAGGCGTTATTTCTTACGTGCAGCCAGCTGCAGTAATTAACTCCTGCCGTATAGCTGCACTGGTTAAAACCTTCATAACTGGTTTCCGTGCCGAATGTATAGGATACATAGAATCCATTGCCCACGTCGGTATAGCCGACTACATCGCATTCGCAATCGGTCGGTTTCATCTTCTGGAACGAACCTGCAGATGGAACCATGCTCTTCAATTGTGGCGGGCTTAGTTGCGCCATAGCCGACAACGAGAATGCTGCCGCTAGTAACAATACCCAGATAGTTTTCATAAGGTATAAGGTTTAATGGAATGAAGTTAAAATTGAAAGGCAGCAAACCTTTTGTCGTCTTCCATCTGCAAAAGTACAGTACTCATTCTAAAATCCACCACACAGAAAGTACACAAAGAGTACTCATTTTTGCGTCAATCTTGCTAAAATCGCATCAGAAAAGTTGAGAGTTTCTGTTTGGTGTTCGTAAGATTAGCTTTTTTTCGGATATTCGTACGATGATTTTCGATCGTCCGTTCGGGAACGACAAGACGCTCTGCGATCTCGCAACTCGCCATGCCTACCCGGATCATTGCGCAAATATGAAGCTCCTGTTGCGAGAGATCCTGATACTTTTTGGAAAGCCGCGAAAAGAAATTCGGATGCGTCTTATTGAATGCGTCTTCGAACTCAGTCCATCCTTGAGGTCTTAGCTCGTGGCTCGCGCCCGGTTTTTCGTTCTCGGGTAACATTTTTGATAAGGGGCAAATTTTTGTCTCACGCTCTGAAGATACGGTAATTTCTGACGAATCCGTTACTCTATTGGTACTCTATCTTGAAAGATTATTTTGACCTAATTTATCAAATTAACTGAACTTTCGATGCTGTTTTTTGATGTTTTAAGTCGTCATTTCGTTCATTCCTCTCTTAATGCCATTACGTTTGACGATGAAGTCCGGCGTTACGATTGTTGCCGAATCCTCGGATACTGCTTACGAAGGTGGGGGTCCTTACTTTTTTGGAGTTGTGAGTTGTGAGTTTTGGGTTGTGAGTTGGTGAGGATTTACTCACTAAACCCATAAAACTCATTAAACTCCCCAAACTCCCCAGCCGCACCAAACTGCCTTATATTTGGGTTTGCTATCTCCACACAATGCGGGTAACGACACGAACGATCGCTGAGAAGAAGTCGCGGGGTGAGAAGATCACTTCGCTGACTGCCTATGACTTTACCTTTGCCAAGCTGCTCGACGAAGCGGGCATCGACATTATCCTTGTTGGCGATTCGGTCTCGAACGTCATTCAGGGGAATGAGACGACGCTTCCGGTGACGCTTGACGAGATGATCTACCATACGAAGGCCGTCGTCCGCGGCGCGGGGACGTATTCGCTGGTGATCTGCGATCTGCCGTTCATGTCGTACCAGACGAATGCCGAAGAAGGCTTCCGCAATGCCGGCCGCGTCATGAAAGAGACAGGCGCCGGCGCCGTGAAACTCGAAGGCGGCAAGCGCGTCGCAGCGACCGTGAAGCAGATGACCGATAACGGTATTCCGGTGTGCGGACATCTGGGGCTGACGCCGCAATCGATCAACCAGTTTGGCACGTACCGCACGCGCGGCACCAATGCTGAAGAGGCGCAGATGCTTAAAGACGATGCCATGGCCTTGCAGGATGCGGGTGCGTTCGCCGTCGTGCTTGAGAAGATCCCGGCGGAGCTTGCGGCGGAGATCACGTCGATGCTGAAGATCGCCACGATCGGCATCGGCGCGGGCAACGGGTGCGACGGGCAGATCCTCGTCCTCCACGATATGCTCGGCCTCAACGAAGATTTTCATCCCAGGTTTGTACGGAAGTACCTCAATCTTTCGACCGATGTCCGCGAAGCGTTGAAGCGCTACGGAGAGGATATCCGCAGCGGTAGTTTTCCTAATAAGGATGAGTCGTATTAATATGGTATCACGAGAACGCATAGCTGAATTTGGGAGAATGATCGCCGACCGGTTCGATCCTGAGAAGATCATCCTTTTCGGATCGCATGCCTATGGCAACCCTGGCGGCGACTCCGATGTAGATCTGCTCGTCGTCATGCCGTTCGATGGAAGCTCTCACCACAAAGCAGTTGAAATCAAGTCGGCGCTTCCACGCCCCTTCCCACTAGATCTGCTCGTCAGAACTCCTGAAGAATTATCCAAGCGCGTGGCAATGAATGATTTTTTTGTGAAGGAGATCTTCGAGCGAGGCATCGTTCTTTATGAAAGAGGAAACTAGGGAGTGGGTCCGTCTTGCCGAGAGCGATCTTCGGGTAGCTCGCCGGGAATCTCGTGTTACTGACGAGCCCAGTTACTCTGCCGTCTGCTTTCACTCGCAACAAGCAGCAGAAAAGCTGCTCAAAGCATTTTTACAAGAGCACGATATTCCGATCGTTAAAACACATGATCTTGTCTATCTGCTGGAGTTGACCCTGCCACAACGACCTTTGTGGTCTGTGTACAGAAAGAAATTAGAACAATTGACGGAATATGCTGTCAGCAGTCGCTACCCGGGAGAAGAAGCGACAAAAGAAAGTGCTTTAGATGCAGTCCAGCTTGCTGGCGAGATGCACAAAGTACTCATCGCAGAATTGGGCTAATACGCATCCCCCTCCCTCACAAACTCGATCCGGTTGCCAAAGGGATCGGAGACGAAGAATCGTTTGACGTGCGGGAGCGAGGTGTCGTCTACGATCTCAATGTTATTGGCTTCAAGTTTTGCGCGGAATGCTTCGATATCGGCAACCCTAAATGCGGGATGGGCTTTGCGGGCTGGGGCAAATGGCTCCTCGACCCCTAAATGAAGGACTGCATTTTGTTGTTTGAACCAACAGCCTCCGCGGGAGCGGAGTGCTTCGGGCTTTTCGACCTCCTCAAACCCCAGGATCGACACAAAAAACCGGCGTGCCGTCTCTTCGGCGCCTTTCGGCATAGCTAGCTGGACGTGGTCAAGGCCTGTGATCATAGGGGAAGTTACTTAATTACTTCGGGTTAACACCCTGACAATAGTTGTAATTTCGTACCGGAATTCACCTCACAAAATTTAATGAAGGATATGAAAGCCATCATCATGGCGGGCGGATTTGGGACGCGGCTGCGGCCGCTGACTATGCATCTGCCAAAACCGATGGTCCCGCTGCTCAATAAGCCGATGATGGAGCATATCGTCACGCTCCTGCGCAAGCATGGATTTCGCGAGCTGACTTCGCTGCTGTACTTTCATCCGGATGTGATATCCACGTACTTCGGCGACGGCTCGAACTTCGGCGTCTCGATGGATCATGTCCGCGCCGAAGCCGATTACGGCACGGCCGGCAGCGTCAAGAATGCGACGCAGCAACTTGGTATCAACGAGCGCGTCCTTATTATCTCGGGCGACGTCCTTACCGATTTCGATCTGACCGATGCGATCGCCTTCCACGAAGAGAAGAAAGCCATAGCGACGATCGTGCTCACACGCGTGAAGAATCCGCTGCAGTACGGCGTTGTCATCACTGCCGATGACGGCCGCATCGAACGCTTCATGGAAAAGCCATCATGGGGAGAAGTTTTTAGCGATACGATCAATACAGGTATTTATATTCTCGAGCCAGAGGCATTCGATCGTATTCCGTATAAGCGCGACTTCGATTTTTCGAAAGATCTTTTCCCGATGCTCCTCGACGAGCGCGAAGGTCTCTTCGGCTACATCGCCTCGGGCTACTGGCGCGATATCGGCAACCTTGGTGAATATCACGAAGCGCATCTCGACGCGCTTGCCGGACGTGTAAAGGCAGAGGCATCGGGCCGCAAGACGGATACGGCGATCATCGACGAAGGTGCCGTCGTCGAGGGCGTGCAGTTCTTCGGCTTCAATATTATCGGTAAGAATGCCTGGATCGCTCCGGGTGCGAAGCTGCTCAATTGCGTGATCGGCGAAGGCGCCATCATTCATGGTGGCGTACGCATAGATAACTGCGTGCTCTGGGATAACGTGACGATCGGCGAGCGGGCATATATGAGCCACGCAATTCTCTGCTCGGGCACGAAGATCGGCGAAGATGCGAAGATCCACGAGCATGTCTATATGGGCGAGCGCTGCGAGATCGGCGAAGGCGCGGAGGTGATGCAGAACGTCAAGCTCTGGCCGCAGAAGAAAGTTGAAGCGGGCGCGATCCTGCATACGAGCCTCGTGTGGGAAGGCACGTGGTCGAAGGAGCTGTTTACGAATTCGCGTATTTCGGGCGCATCGAATATAGAAATTACGCCAGAGTTTGCGGCGAAGGTCGGCGCATCGCTTGGTGCGCTTGTCGGGAAGGACCGCCGCGTCGTCATCTCGCGCGACAGCGATCCGGGATCACGCGTCGTCTCGCGAGCGCTAAGCTCTGGGTTGATGAGTGCGGGGGTGAATGTTGCAGACTTAGAGCAGACACCGATTCCGTTAACGCGCCATCTGCTGATCGGCGGCAGGCAATCGGCGGGTGTGCATATCCGCAAGAACCCATACGATAAGCGCCGCTCCGATATGATCTTCTTCGACTCGGATGGCAAAGATCTCATCACCTCAAAAGGCAAAACGATCGAGCGCTACTTCTTCGGTGAGGATTTTCCGCGCGCTGTATATAATGAAGTCGGCACCATCGAATTTCCTGCACATACCGATGAGGCATACCAGAAGCTGTTCCTGAAGACACTGGACCACGATGTTATCGCGAAAGCAAAATTCCGGATCGCGATCGACTATGCGTACGGCATTGCTTCAACGATCTTCCCGAATATTCTCGGCTCGTTCGATGTCGATGTTGTTTCGCTTAACGGCTATCTCGATCCGACGAAGCTCACGCGCATCTCCGAAGAGTTTGAGCGCTCGACCGAGCAGCTGCGTGGCATCGTGACCTCGCTTGGCTACGATGTCGGTTTTATCCTTGATGCCGGCGGCGAACGGATCGCACTCATCACAAGCGACGGCACACTCTACACAGGCCAGCAATTCCTGGCGCTTGTTACGAAGCTCTTCCTGGAATCGAAGAAGATTCAGGGTGAGCAGGTCGAGACGATCGCCGTGCCGATCTCGGCGTCGGTAGCGATCGAAAAGATCGCGAAGGAGCATGGCGTCGAAGTGATCTATACGAAGAATACGCATGCGGCGATGATGGTCGCCAGCAGCAAGGAAGGCGTTGGCTTTGTTGGCGGCACGCTGGGCGGCTTTATCTTCCCGGATTTCTTTTTCGCCGTCGATGGTATGTATACTGCGGCCAAGATCCTGGAAATGCAGGCGCGGATCGGCACACCGCTGACCGAAGTTGCTGAGTCCCTGCCGAAGCGGTATCAGGCACGCCGGAGCGCGTTCTGTCCGCAGGACCAGCTTGGGACGGTCATGCGCCGGGCTGTCGAGCATTCAAAAGACCTGCCGCGTGTTCTGATCGACGGTATTCGTTTCTCCCCGCTTCCCAATTCCGATGCATGGGTACTCATCATCCCCGAGCGGGAGCGCCCGTACTGCGAGATCCTCTCCGACGCAGATTCTCAGGAAGATGCGGAAACGATCGCCGCATCGTATAGCACCTACGTCCAACAATGGAGAAAATAAAAATGAAGTCAGTGATCTTGTTCGTTCTCCTCCTCCTCACCACTTCCTCAATTTATGCACAACACACAAACTGCTGCGCGATCGACCCCGTCATTGCCATGAAGCAGATGGCTGCAGATCCGAAATTCGCAGCGCTCCATGACGAGCCGCTGCCGTATCAAACCGGCGCGTCCGGGTTGCAAGGCGTGATGACGACCTTTGCAACAAGCGGCGGGCCTGCGGCGAATGCGTATGTCGTTAAAGGCATCGATACAACGAGAGTGCTTTTCGTCTTCCACGAATGGTGGGGACTTAACAATTACATCAAGGACGAGGCAGCACGTATGGCGCATGATCTTGGCGTGACGGCAGTGGCAATCGATCTTTATGACGGCAAGGTTGCATCGACACGTGAGGAGGCACAACAGTATGTTGGCTCGCTGACAGCAGACCGCGCAATGGCTATCATCAACGGGGCGTTCGCGCACTTTGGGGCCAATAGAAGTTATGCGACGATCGGCTGGTGCATGGGTGGCATGTACAGCCTGAAGGCTGCGATCGCGGGAAGTCCGGGGTATCATGTTGTGGGTGCGGTAATGTACTATGGCAAGCCGGAGCGCAACGCTGCAGCGCTTGCGCCACTTGAAGCGCCGGTGCTTGGCATCTTTGCCAAGAAAGATCAGTCCATCACTCCGGAGATCGTCAAGGAAGCGCAAAAAGCATTTAAGACTGCGAAGAAGAAGATCACCGTCCATCAGTACGATGCCGTTCATGCGTTTGCGAATCCGAGCAATCCGAACCACGATGTGAAGGCATCGGCGAATGCGTATAAGAAGACGCTTGCCTTTCTGAAGACGCAATTCACACGTAAGTAATGACGCTTGACGAACTCTCTGCGATCGCTCGAGCGAACGGCCTCGATCTTTCGCGCGAGCAACTAGACGCACTCGGAGCGTACGCCACCCTGCTCAAAGAAAAGAATCAGGTCGTCAACCTTATCTCCCGCAAGGACGAGGAGAACATTCTCGATAAGCATATTCTGCATTCGCTCTGCATTGCCATGCCGCAGGTTGCGGGATTCTCTTTCCCTCTGGGCGCAAGAGTGTTCGATATTGGTGCAGGTGGCGGGTTGCCTGGCATTCCACTGAAGATCGTGCGACCGGACCTAACGGTCGTCTTATGCGACTCGATCGCGAAGAAGATGCATGCGACGAACGAGTTTATCACTGAGCTTGGCCTCGTCAATATTCGTGGTGTCGTAGGGCGAGCAGAAGACCTTGCAAAAGCGCCGGAGCATCGCAGGCAGTATGATGTCATTGTCTCGCGGGCTGTAGCTCCGCTTGACGAACTGCTCGTGTGGACCAGGGATCTCACCAAACCCGGCGCAACGATGCTCGCACTTAAAGGCGGCGATATTAGCGCCGAACTTGAACAAGCACGGAAGATGAAAAACGTACAAAATGTTACGGAATCGTTACTCGGCCTTGCAGAATATCCTGCGTTCGGTAGTGACGAAAAAAAGATCGTACGTGTTTTGCTTCGATGAAATCGGTTACCTTCTGCTTCGGAACGCATAACCATCAGCCCATCGGCAACTTCGATTATGTCTTCGATGAGGCCTACCGTAAGTCGTACCTGCCGTTCTTCAAGCTTGCCTCCGAGTACGAATTCCGCTTTGCCACGCATTTTTCCGGCATCCTGCTTGACTGGCTGGCAAAGGAGCATCCCAAGCATATCAAACTACTACGGTCGCTCGTGGCAAAAGGACGGATCGAGATCATCTCCGGCGGATTTTACGAGCCGATCCTCTCCGTCATTCCCGAAGCCGACCGCTCGGCGCAGATCCGCAAATTATCCGAGGCCATCGGCAAACACTTCGACTACGAACCCCACGGCCTGTGGCTGGCCGAACGCGTGTGGGAGCAGCAGCTGACATCGTCGCTGGCAAATAATGCGATCAACTACGTCATCCTCGACGATACGCATTTCCGTTACGCAGGACTTGAGAGCAGCGACCTCACCGGCTACTACCTGACCGAAGATGCCGGAAAAACTGTCGCTGTATTTCCGATCTCTAAAGAACTTCGCTACACGATTCCGTTTGCTTCCGTCGATGAGACGATCCGCATCCTGCGTGATGCAGCAAGCGAAAAGGGCGAGAACCTGATCACGTTTGCCGATGACGGCGAA
Source organism: Candidatus Kapaibacterium sp. (assembly GCA_025450975.1). Classification (GTDB taxonomy): domain Bacteria; phylum Bacteroidota; class Ignavibacteria; order Palsa-1295; family Palsa-1295; genus JANWLI01. The sequence goes on from JANWLI010000022.1 coordinate 12,162, forward strand.
AAGTTTGGCGTCTGGCCGAAAACCTACGATCATGTGTACGGCGAAGGCTGGCTCGACGAGTTTTTTGCGAAGCTTGATGAGAATTCCTCATGGTTGCGGACCATGCATTTTTCGGAAGCGCTTAACGTGCACCGTCCGAAGGGCCGGATCTACCTGCCGAATGCCAGTTACGCAGAGATGATGCAGTGGGCGCTGCCAACGGCGAAGACCAATCTCGACTACGAGGAGTTTGCTCATCATATCGAAGATGAGGAAAAGTGGAATAGCTATCTGCATTTTGTACGCGGCGGGTTCTGGCGAAATTTCTTTGTGAAGTATCCGGCGTCGAATCACTTTCACAAGCGCGTGCTCGGCATCAGCAACCGTTTTCATGCACTTGCGCCGCTCGATGCAGGATCTGTGCAAGCGGTCGAAGCGTACGACCATTTGCTGGCAGCGCAATGCAACGATGCATCCTGGCATGGCGTCTTCGGCGGCATCTACCTGGCAAATCTGCGTCATGAGGCATGGAAGCATCTGCTGCTCGCCGAGCGTGAGCTTGATGCTTTGGAAGGGCTTGATGGAGCAAGCATTGAAGAGCGCGATGAGAATGCCGATGGCACGAAAGAAGTACTCCTTTCGACGAAGCAACTAACGCTGCGCATCGACCCCGCACGTGGCGGCTGTATCAGCGAGATCTCGTACAAGCCTGCAGCATTCAACCTGACCAACTTCATCGACCGCATCAACGAAGCTTCGCATGAGAAACTCACAAATGCAGGTGCATCCGATGGCAAGGGAGCGCAGTCTATTCACGAGATCGTGGAGACGAAAGAAAAAGGTCTTGAGAAAAAACTCGTCTACGACTGGTATCGCCATGGCTGCGCGATCGAGCATTTTTTAGATACCAAGGTCACTGCCGAGCAACTTGCAAAGATGAGCTTCTTAGAGTATGGCGATTTTTTTCAGAGTCATATGTCGCCGGCGATCGAGGAAGCTCCTCCGGGCGTAGTGGTCGCCTTCGATCATATCGGGAATGTCTCTCATGACAATCAGGAGCGGACCATACGGCTCGGGAAGAAGATACTGGTTGCCGATAACGCGATCAGCATTCACTATCAGCTCACAAATCTTTCCGAAGCCAATTTCAAGACGCGCTTCGCGTCGGAGTGGACATTCGGCCTGCTGGCGGGGAATGCGCATGATCGGTACTACGAATCAACCAATGTCGCGATCGCAAAGAAAACACTTGATTCTGTCGGCACAACTAATGATGCCAGGCATCTCGCACTTGTCGATGCGTGGGGCGGCTTTCGCATCGATATCGAGACCAGTGAACTCTGTACGTTCCTCCGGGCGCCGATCGAGACGATCGCTTCGAGCGAAGCCGGCTTTGAGCGGGTCTACCAAGGGTCAATAATTATGCCCTGCTGGAATATCGCACTCAAACCACAGGAAAGTTTGAGCCTTTCACTTTCGGTTCGTGTTGAATCTTTATAGAGAGACCATACCCTGTTTCGTATCCTCGCTCATATCATTTTCCTTTGCTGCCTTTCTGTGTCGTTACCGGCACAGGAGAAGGTGACGCGCGATTCTGCATGGAAGGATACAAGCACCGTTTCTATTCGTGGTGCGCGTGACAGCGCTACGATGACGCGCTTGTATACTCGTGGCATGCTTGATATTGCCGACACGATCCCAGACGGCTTCGGATATTCTAAGCTCCCAACGCCCCAACCGCTACACACTGTTCGTGAAGATATTGATTGGAATCGCTTCGCGATCTCGACCGGCATTCTCGGCGCTGCCATCGGCGGCATTCATCTCCTCCAGTACAACTCGTGGTGGAAAGATCAGCGCGGACCGTTTCATATCGTCGACGATCAGGATTACAAGGCGAACTTCGACAAGTATGGCCACGGCTTCGGCGCGTACTACGCATCGCACTTCTTCCGGGAAGCGTATACCTGGAGCGGATTCGATGACGGACAAGCAGTGCTGCTTGGTGCAGCATCTGCATGTCTGTGGGAGTTCTACGTTGAGATCGAAGACGGCTTTGCAACGAGCTGGGGATTTTCGCCGAGCGATGCAGTTGCCGATATTGTCGGTTCGGCATTCTACGTCGCGCGCAATCGTATTCCGTTCTTACGAAATTTTCAGTATAAGTGGACCTACTTCCCTTCAAACCAATTGCTGGAAGATCGTCCGGATATTCCCGGACAAGGACTAAATCCGATCGACGATTACGGCGGACAGTACTATTGGGGTGTTGCGAACATTAACGGACTGCTGCCGAAAAGCTGGCAGGGCGTTGTTCCCGATTGGCTCGGCCTTGCCTTTGGTGTCGGCGGCGACAACCTCGATGCAGAGGACTGGAGCCAGCGAAAACTTGCCTACTATATCGCACTTGATTATGACCTGTCGAAGGTGATCCCCGAATCGAATATCGGTATTCTCAATTTTATCCGTCGTGCGCTCGAGTACTGGCATTTCCCTGCTCCGGCATTCCGGATACAGCCCGATCCCCGATTCTTTATTCTGTTCCCCTTTCGCATGTCGATCGGATAATGGTGGAGCATTCTACTATACCGAAGCTTCCGTCCGAACGCGGCGTAACGCAGCGAAGATTTATCTCCGTCATCATTCCGGCAAAGAACGAAGAGAAGCTTATTGCCAATACATTGAGCTTATTTACGCCGGCGATCAAGCGGCGCTTCAAACTTGAGATCATCGTTTCCGATGGAGGCTCGTCGGATGCGACGATCGGCATAGCGATGGCCTACGCCGATGGGATTGCAACGCATGACGAAGACCGTCGGCAGACGATCGCCGAAGGCCGCAACCGCGGCGCTGCCATTGCGCATGGCGACATCCTCATGTTTCTTAACGCAGACTCCGTCATCCCTGATGTTGCAGGGTTTCTCGAACGTATTGCAGAACGCATGACACGAGATGTGAATCTGGCAGCACTCGCAGTGAAAGTACAGATCGCTCCGCAAGAGCGTACCTGGAAAGACCGTCTCTTCCACGGCTTTTTCAATCGTTACGTACAGATCATCAATGCACTTGGTATTGGGATGGGGCGCGGCGAATGCCAGATCGTCCGCCGGAGTGCATTCGAACAAATAGGCGGCTATAATCCAAAACTTCCTGCAGCAGAAGACTATGATCTCTATCGCCGGCTTCGGAGCGTTGGTAAGATCGCCTTCGATGGACGTTTACTTGTCTATGAATCTCCGCGCCGGTACCGGAAGTATGGATATTCGAAAGTATATCTGGAATGGACGAAGAATGCCTTTGCCGTGATGGCAAAGAACAAGTCATCGAGCGAGATCTGGGAAGAGGTTCGCTAGTTATTTGCTGATGACCATCATGCGTGTCATCGAATGCTCGCCTGAGCGGAACAGGCAGGTATAGACTCCCGGTGCAAGGCCTGAGCCATCAAAGTTTACTGCGTAATACCCTGATGCCTTCACATCATCAACAAGCGTCTTCACGACTCGTCCTGTTGCATCATAGACACGCAGCGACGTATGTTGTGGCTCGGCGGATTCGCCAACGGTGAATTTGATCCGTGTCGTTTTCGTAAATGGGTTAGGACTATTTTGCTCGATGTAGGTACCCGGCGTACCGCCTGCCATCACATGGACCGGGGTGCACAGATCGGAGATCGTGATCTTACCTTGTGTGCTGCCTGCAAGTGGCTCGATGATCCCGCCGAAATCAAGACCGATCTGCGGTAAGTACGTGAATGCGCCGAGCGGTGCAGTCGGTGTGGCGCGGAAGCGAAGCTTGAGCAATTCGCCACCTGCACCGAAACGTGCAGTCGTGCTCGAGATCGTAACGTTGGCTCGTCCGGAGACGAGTGTTGAGTTGAGCGTCCACTCCTGGCCGGCAATGATCGTCCCTTTCTGCACATCTAAGAGATCGAAGTAGATCGGATCGTAGGTGATCGCCTGCGAGAGTTGACGGACGGGCGACAAGGTACCGGAAAGATCGGAAGTGAGGAGCTGACGAACGACTACCTCATCGCCTGCAACGACATAGTAGAATGAGTCGATCTTAAGATTTGCCTCGAGTGCTAAATGATCATAGCCGAAGAAGTACAGTGTCTTTGGTCCCTGATCGGTAAAGTGTAAGGTAAATTCACCTGAGTGCAAGCCGTAATTGGGCAGATGCGTTGTCGGCGCAAATGTCACCGTATAGATCTCACCACTATTGGCCGATTTCGTGAACGGGCCAGGATTGCCGATGATAGTAAATTCGGGATTGGAGTTCGTTGAGTGTGTCGCGCTTAGCGGCCCGCCTGTGCCCGGAACATCTTCCTTATTGATGAAGGTAGAGGTCAGC
>JANWLI010000023.1 GCA_025450975.1 Candidatus Kapaibacterium sp.
AGTAGAATGGACCTGAAGCCGCGTTTGCATAGCCGCAGGCAGATTGCGTCGCTCCGCGAAAGAGGACGAGTGTCGGCATCCGGAAATTCGGCATCAGCTTGTTCCATACGTCTTCGTTGTCGGCAAGGACCACTTTGACAAATCCTGAAGCTTCGTCGTTGTCGCTTTGCGATGTAGCAACGTTCGAGGTCGGACTTTGAAGACCGAGCATCTCCAGCGGATTTTGTCCGGCGATGAGCGATATGACGAGGAACAGGACGACCATGCCGATGCCGCCTTTGGTGATCCCTCCGCCGAGGCCGCCTCCGCCGCCACCTCCGAAGCCGCCGAATCCTCCGAAACTACCACCACCGCCGCTGCGGCGATCCTCAACGTTCGAACTTTGACGTCTGCCTCTCCATTGCATGATAGTGTTTCTTTAATTAGTAAAAATGAGGGAATCGGTGAGATCTCTAAAGCGGAGAGGACGAATCAATAACAAGCCTCCCGACGAAAAGTTTTAGAAACCATTGGCCTAATTATTGTTCTCTATACGTACGTCTTTCACTATGGCAACTGTAAATAAAACACTTCAACTCTCCTGCCCCGCTGAAACTGCATTCGATTTCATTGCCGATGCGATGAATGAGACGAAATGGAATCCCGAGCTCAAAAGCATCGAGAAGCTCACGCCCGGTCCGGTCGGCCTCGGCACGACATTCCGTGGCAACTACGGGCAGATCGGCGACCTCGACTTTTCGATCATCGAATACCGCAAACCGTCAGCTGTCACGTTTAAAGGCGCTAACCGCAAGCTCGACCTCTTCGCAGATTTTGCATTCCGCGATAGCGGCGGCGGTTGCGAGATTGAGGTGACGATCACGATCGAGCCAAAAGGATTCATGAAGATCGTCGGCCCGATCCTGCAGGGCCAAATGGAAAAAGGGATGAAGGTCCGCGAAGAATCACTGAGGAAGGCTCTGGAGCGGGGTTAGACGATCAGCGCGATCACGGCTATCGGTATACCAATATAAAGTGCGAGTAAAACTGCTGCACAGGCTGCATAGAGCAAGCCGTCGGAAAATCTGGCTTTAATTCTTGCTTCAGGGATATGAAGTTCGTGCGAAGTACTTCCAACACTCTTTGCTAACAACGCAGCATCATATTCTACATTCTTATATAGGTTCTTGCTTCGTCTTCCGCGAACGAAGGCTCTGAACGTGGTGCGCGGATAAAGAAACATCCCGTAGAAGAGCGAGCCGGCATTGAGGATCCATGCTGCGTAGTACTTGCCGCATCCGGAGGCGATCTCCCAGGCGCCGATCTCCGCTTCGCCGCGCAGGCCGGTGGGATAATCAGTGAGCACGTGATGCAGATCGTGGAATTTCACTGCGCGCACGCGATTGTCGATGTTCGGCAAGGTGATGACAAACTTCCAGAAGAACTTGATCTTAAACCATCGGTCGTTGTATCCACCATCGCCAAGGTTGTATCGCCGCAGATACTCGGCGAGTCCTTCGCGAAGCGATGCCGATTGGTTGTAGGTGCTCACAAGACTTTCCTCATGCAGACGCTTGTTTCGATGCCGGCGTACGGGCCATAATTTTCAATTGGCTCATAGCCGTTCTTCTGGTAGAGATTTACGGCTTCGGTTAGACTAACACTCGTTTCGAGAACGCTGCTCGAGTAGCCAAGTTCTTTTGCCCAACGTTCAAGCTCTTTGAGCACCAAGCTTGCAAAGCCCTGATTGCGGCGTTCAGGAAGGACGTACATGCGCTTGACCTCTACGGAAGCGCCCTCGTGGGGACGCAGACAGCCGCAGGCAACCGGAATGTCTTCATGATAAATGACAATGGCCTCGTCAATCGTATCGACAATGTTGAATTGATCGTAGTAATCCATCGCTTCGCCGAACCGCTGGCGATAAATGGCATTGGAGAGCGCGATGAGCGATGTAAAATCGTTGTCGTTGCCAGTGGTGCGCTTCGTCGTCATGCGGGTCTACTTGTAATACTTAAATTCGTATGTCCAGATGAATTGCGGTTTCTCCCGTCGATCATATTCGATCTTCTTTACTCGTTCACCGGCAGTATTGAAGAACACCGATTCAAGAAGCGAGCTTGTTTTAGGATTAAATCCGTAATACATGACCTGTGTCTCGCCCTGGTCGTTCGTGCGGGTAACATGTTCTTCCGTCGTGTGCGGATTAAAAAATTGGTCACACCTATATCCTTCTGCAGTGCGTTCGTATGTATAGACATATATCCTCGAAATATCGCGCGTATCACCAAAGAAATCGTACTCGATCGTTTGTGTTAACCATCCTGATGAATCGAACGTGTACTCATACTCTGCAAACCTGTTCTTCTCAGTATCTTCAAGGATCTTTCTCGTCACTCGTCCACCGTTATCATAGGTATAATGACATGACCACCCATCGGGATCTTGCGTCTTATAAGGCTGCCTGCTTCGATCGCGATAATAGTATGTGTAGCCATCCATCCACGTATCTAGTATATCGTTATACCATCTATCACGAATAACGAGAGAATCGGTGGAGAGTGTATACTCGCGCAACTCCGTCGTATCGCCTTCTGCTTCTACATAGAATGTCTCTTGCAGTTCACCGTTGGGGTAGTAGTGCCTTCGGGATTTAAGCCAGCGTGAATTATCGTATTCTTCGGTGTCTGCCCATTGCTTCCATTCGTACATCGTTTTTACCCCGCGGAGTGGCGGGAAATCGGGATCATGAACGCACTGCTGCGCCTCGGACAATCCGGAGAGACAGAGGACGAGAAGAATAAAAATCCTATGCATCCGAGGAAATAGCCGGTATATCGAAAGCCTACTTACAATGTTTCACGGCTTCTTTGGCCTCAGTAAGACCGAGCGCATCGGCCGCGCGGAAGTCTTTACACGCGCCGGCCGTATCGCCGCCTTGCATTTTGCAGAATCCGCTCATATAGAAGGCGCCTGCATTTTTCGGATCGAGTTCGACAGCTTTGCTAAAATCTTCGATCGCGGGTTTCCATTGGCTCAGGTTTGTTTTGGCAAATCCGCGGTTATAGTAAATGGCCGTATGCGGCGCGACGAGTTCGAGGGCTTTCGTCAGATCGTCGATGGCTTCTTTCCAGCGCTCGATGGCGACGAGACTGAAGCCGCGATTGAGATGCGCCTCACCGTAACCGGGTTTCAATTCGAGCGCTTTCGTATAGTCGGCAATGGCAGCTTCATACTTCTTCGCATTATTATTAACATACCCCCGATTGAGGTAGCTTATTGCAAGGGGGCGGAGTTCGATGGCCTTGGAGTAATCTGCAATCGCCGAATCAAGGTTGCCAAGTTTGTGATTCGAGTTTCCGCGGTTATTGTAGGCCGCGACAAAATCTGGTTTTAGCGCAATACATTTGGTATACGAAGCAATTGCTTCTTTATACCGCTTCGTATTGTCGTAGATGACGCCGCAATTGTAGTAGACCTCTGCGTAGTTCGGATCGAGCGCAAGTGCTTTTTGATAATCTGCCAGCGCTTCGGTAAGCTGATCGAGACGCTTGTATGCAGTGCCACGGTTGACATACGGCGCAATATAGTCGGCTTTGAGTTCGATCGCCTTCGTGTAGGCACGGATCGCATCTTTGTACTCGCGCATCGAATCGAGCGCCCAGCCGATGGAGTAAAAATCTTCCGCCGTCTTCGGCCGCCAGTTCGGATCGTCGAGCTGACCGTAGCTTAGATTACTAAATAGGAATGCAATAGCACAAATTATAAGAGCACGGATCTTCATATGGCAAAAATACTATGAGTCTGCGAGGATCTAGTGGATCAGTTGTATCGACGTCGTTTCGTTGATCCCAGCAGCCTCAACCGTTAAAAAATATGCACCTTCAGTCAGGGTACTCAGATCAAGGACCGCATCACTCTTTGATGGAGGATACGTAACTGTGCGAAGGCCGCTCGAATGTTTTGAGGGTTAGGGACTTGGATAGCTTTACAAAATTCCCTATGTTTGCATTAAGATTTCACTCTATCCCCAGCTATGAAAAACTCGGAAGAAAACAACGGCCTCGTTGTCTCGTATCTGACGCTTCGTCAGCTTATCGGATACCTCGGACTCGGGCTCCCGCTTGTGATCCTGTTCAATACGTTCGTGCTCAGCCCTTGCAGTGTACTTGAACACTCGATTAGCGTATGTTATCATACTACAATGCGCGATATCCTCGTCGGCATCCTCTGTGCGACAGGCGTCTTTATGATCACATACAAAGGCTATGACCGTCGCGATACGATCGGCAGCACCATCGCCGGTATTTGTTCTATCGGCGTTGCCATGTTCCCGACCAATGAGGTCGTAATCTGCGGGACTAATACTCCGGTTGCAACATGGATTACCGATCTCCATTTGCATTACGCATCCGCAGCCGGTCTTTTTGTAACATTTGCTTACATGTCGCTACGACTCTTCACGTTGTCCGGAGGTGAGATGACACCCAAAAAACTGATACGCAACAGGATCTACCAAACGTGCGGCTGGGTGATCGTCGCGTGCATAGTAATCCTGGTGGCCCGTATGTTTATCGACGGCCTGTGGCCCGATAAGTATCGACCTGTCTTCTGGCTCGAGATGGTCTCGCTGCTTGCCTTCGGTACGTCGTGGCTCGTCAAAGGCGAAGCGATCCTGAAAGATCAGCCGGAAGTGGGGCTGGCGATGGCAACGCTGTAGAAGGATCTACATAAAGAACCGCAGAAATTTTTCGCGGACGGTGGCGGGCAGCTCGGCTCCTCCTTTTTTCGTATTCACTCCGAGGTCATGGCCGACGCCTTCGATCATCACTAGCTGTGTTTTGGCGCGAATAAGTTTGCGTGCCGCTTCGATCTCATCGGTCGTGCCGAAGGGATCCTTGGTGCCGCTGACAAACATCGTCGGAGTATAAAGCTTTGGTAAATGCTGGATGCGCATTTTCTCCGGTTGCTTTGGTGGGTGCAACGGATAGGAGAGCAGCAGCAAGCCATCGGCGGCGCCTGCATCTTCGGCCAGAAGCATACTTGCCTGTCTGCCGCCATAACTCTGTCCTCCGAGAAAAACTTTGCCCGGAAACTGTTGGCGCATTGCCGCAACGGCGTTACGCAGTCCATGCTGGTCGCGGCGAGCATCTGCCGGCCGAGGCGGACCGAACTTGCGGACCTGGCGAAACGGAAGATCACAGCGCAACACAGCAAACCCCTTCTCCGCAAAAGCCTCTGCGAGCACGACAAGGAGTGACATCTCCGCATTGCCGCCGGCGCCATGCGTCAGTACGAGGCTCGCTGTAGCTGCCGATTCCGGCTTGTGGAGGAAGCCGCTGACGGGCGGGTCCTGGGTGGTGTCGGTGAAGTTCGTGACTGTCATAGCGCTAAAATACAAAGATCTGCTTCGAAGGCTCAAGGGCACTACTCGGACTCTCGGCACTGTTACAAAATCATGGATTGGCGCGATTACATCCATTCTGATCAGGCGATACTATCCGGACGACCGGTCGTAAAAGGAACGCGCCTTTCGGTCGAGTTCATCCTTAAATTGTTTGCTAACGGCTGGACAGAAGAGCAGGTACTAAAAAATTACGTCGGTCTTACCTCCGAGTCGCTTCGAGCAGTCTTTGCCTACGCTGCAGAAGGTCTTATGGCAGAGAATTTTGTGCCTGTGACTCAGCCCTAAGGTGAAATTCCTCGCCGACGAAAATTTTCCGATCGATAGCGTTATAGCCCTGCGCAATGCCGGGCATGACGTGGACTCCATCCAGAAATCAGCGCCCGGGCTTCAGGACATTGGCGTTTTGGAACGCGCCGTAAGCAGCAACTGCATTCTTCTGACCTTTGATAGAGACTTTGGCGATCTGATTTTTAATCATCAATTGCCGGCTCCTGCTGGAGTCGTCTATTTTCGGTTTGATCCTTTGCTACCGAATGACCCTGCTGAACTTCTGCTTCAACTAATGGAGAAGGTCGATATCGCTGGTAATTTGACGGTAGTATCGACAAGGAGCATTCGACAACGTCCCTTACCAAAATAAGAAGCACTAAAAGCTCCTTCCAAATCTGATTGCTGAATTGCGGTGAAGAAACCTATGTCCGGATCGCATTCGTTGAAAAATACCATTATAAACTTAACGACGAACGACATGAGCGTAGACACCTTCTATCACGGCACAAAAGCGGATCTGAAAACCGGCGATCTCATGATACCTGGATTTCAGTCAAACTATGGCAGTAGAAATAAGGCGAAGTACATTTATTTCTCCGCTACCTTAGATGCCGCGATCTGGGGCGCTGAGCTTGCCGTAGGCGAAGGGACCGGCAAAATATACATTGTAGAGCCGATTGGTCCGTACGAAGATGACCCAAATCTGACGGACAAGAAATTTCCCGGAAATCCGACAAAGTCCTATCGCACGAAGGAGCCGCTCCGCATCGTCGGCGAGGTCAAGGATTGGCAAGGTCACACAGAAGAGCAACTCAAAACAATGAGGGATGCACTTGAACGCTTGAAGGAGCAAGGGATAGAGGCGATTGAGGATTGAGGTAAACAAAGAATCCTCTGAGAAATTATCGTAAGCTCAACCCATAGTACATTCCTGCAAGCAGACAGGGATAGTTTGTCAAGATACCGTCCATCTTACTTTCTGAGAGGAACTGATGCATATAATCTCTAACGTCCAGAGTCCAGGTAACGACTAAGATGCTATCCTGATGCATGCGTTCTACTTCTGCCGACAGTGTGCCATTCGTCCATCGAGGCGCCCAAATAACACACGTTGGAAGTGAGCGGGCAATATCTGCATCCAACTCACAGAGAACAGGAGTGCTGTCCTTTTGCGGGCTTGCATTATATGCGTTCAAGACTTCTTGTGTCGGAATACCGAATACGATACTGATACTACTGCCTTTCTGCTTTGCATAGTCGAGAGCCTCCCTCTGTTCAATAATAATTTCCGTTGCAACTTCTGCATCTTTTACATCGAGCCAGACAAGTTCGTGATCGGAGCTATCGATCGTAGCACGAAGCATTTCCTTTAGTGTCGGGATCTTTTCCCCATAAATGAGTCGTGCATAGCGCTGAATATCATGCAAGGAGAATAAACGAACATCGCCAAATACATAGGAGCCTTGAATGGTCCGCGGTGAATACGTTTCGTCATGAAAGACGATCAATTGGTTATCTTTTGTTCGCTTGATGTCGATCTCAATAGCATTGGCACCCAGAATATTTGCAAAACGCATCATCTCTATACTGTTCTCCGAACGAAGCAGCCGATCGCTGTTCCTTCCGCCAGCGCGATGCGCGATCAAATAGAATGGTGCTTTGGGTTTATGGACCTCGCCAACCTTGCGAAAGGCAATACCGTCTCCATCGCCATAGGTACCTCGCAGTATACGATCAGGTACATTTACTGTATCTGAAGAAATGTGCATGAGTAGTGAACGGCCATTCCGTACCGTAGTTAAATATCCGGAAAAATAGTACTCCCCTTGTTGAATCCCTCCTGCCATCTCCGCGAATATCACATCGGTGTTCGAGTACAAACATAATCTCGAGCGACTAAACCGGAATACGACCGTATCGCCGAACTGGTCACTTCCTTCCGATACTACATACACACCTTCCAGTATCGCACGCTGATCTGTTTCGATCGGAAGTGTTGAGCGCTCTATTGACTGCCAATCGATTCCGGGGTCATTGGCCGGATCGAGCAGGGCTATGCACGATGCGAAATGTGCGAGAACCAGCGCCAGGGTCACGGCACGCAGGATGCCTCGTCGATCAATATTGAATAATATCATACTGAATCCTGCATTCGGCAACAAATGAAAGAATACCGTGGTAGCCCATCGATATGCACCGCAGCTGCGGTCCAATAAACAGTCTATCGTTCAACTGCCACTTATAGGATGCGAACGATGTAATGCCCAGTTCAAGTCTCGTTGCATGGGTAATATCTTCATCAACGATATCGATCATCATGATATATGGCCCCACAGCAACACCGCCCTCAAAACCACCTTTCTGCATACTTGCTGCTATCTGCAGCGGGATCGCCGTGATCTTTGCGCTTCCGGGCACAACGGTATCAATAAGCAAGGGTCTGATAAAGGTAAAATCTTCCTGTGAGAACATAGTGTAGCCTGAAGCAAGCCCAAAGGAAATGAGTCTGCTCGGATGCCACATGATCCTTGCAAGCACAGAGCCGCCGATCACTGCGGCGTGTGCACTTACCGGCGATCGGGGTTCACGAAAATAGGAGACCATCGGACCTCCTGAAATAGAGGCTTCGACGGTATAGATCCCCTTGCCTCTTTGATGTACTGAATCTGTCTTCTGGGATCGAACGGCGCCGACCCACATAGATAGAAACACGATCAAGAGTATCGCTTTCAAAATTGGAATCCTACGAATACTTCCGGTATTAAAAGATATTGATCAAGGGTATTAAACAGTATCCAAGACTGATACGGTGTGCGCGAATAGGCGAGGCTGATACCCATCGATATAAAGGAAGACCGTAAGAATGGCTGCTCGATAGCTGCCGTAATAAAGAGATCATTGAATGGTGACGACGTGCCCTGCGCATGAAGCGATCCTATATAGGTTTGCGCCGAAAGAACGACAGTCCCCGAAAATGTTGTCGATAATGAGAACTCATCGAATCGATATCCTGTACGAAGTACCGGCAGTAAGGCAACTGCATACGCCCAGTTACGATCGAATTGGCCTTCAACGGACAGCCATCCGCCAAACACACCAACGTTTACTCCAGCGGCATAGGATAATCTGTCAGTTCTGTCGTTCCATTGCATACCTGCTTGCAGGACATTCGAAAGAACATTTGTCGAAAACGTTGTGACAAGCGATACATGCTCAAATACACCCTTCTTGAACTGAATATCGATGGCAGGTGCAGGGACCTCGCTTTCTACAACAGGTTGTGGCAGTGTCGTCAGCGACAAACCGAATGTCCACAGCGATGTCCCGACATCTAACGGCCAGGGCTCATAGTGATATCTGGGTGATTGCCAAACGGAATCATCTACGATCGGCGAAGAACCTTCATACGAACTTTGCGAGAATCCTGCCAACGATTGGAGACAGAGAGCAGCAACAACTATGGGGATTCGTTTCACGTGCTATCCTGATCGGCAAATATAACTCATTCCCGCCAAAAACAAGCCACCGAAGTTGCGATTTTGCAGGATAGATTGCCTCCTTGCACAAGAACTCAATACCACTCCGGTAGGTTACCCTAGCCTGCGCATTGTTTCGTCGGGACCCCAGTGCAGATCTTCTGTAAGCAACCTGACATGAAACCGGCAACACACTATCATTTGTGGCTCATTCTGATCCTCACCTGTTCGGGGTGCTTCTTCTCGCCAACAGAAAAGGATACCAAGGCCGGCCAGCGACGAATGATATTTACCCGCGAGGATTCCACGCAAGTTACTGCACCGCCCGAAAAGGAAAAAATAACGAGGTCAAAGCGCGCACTTATTATTTCCGGTGGCGGTGTCAAAGGAAGTTTCGCTGTCGGCATTCTGCGAGCGATGTATGACGTTGATCCGACATTCTATAAACAATACGATGTCTTTGCCGGTACTTCCACCGGTTCGCTGATCCTCCCGCTCGCTTCTGTCGGTTCGTTCGACTCGCTTGAGGCTCTCTATACAGCTGGATACAATTTATCAAATTACTATAGCTCGAACGGCGATATTATCGATGTCCTCAGACGTGGAAGCGCCATGTATAATACGGACGGCCTTAGGCAAAAAGTCCGTGAAGTGGTGAACCCGATCTACGCACGGTTATCAAGTTCAACGCATCCTGTACTCCTTTTCTCCTCTGTCTCGATGACGAAAGGAGATCTTGTCTATTTTTCGAATAAACGTCTTGAGCAGCAGCCAGCCAATCGTAATAACTTTACCTATCAACGAATCCGGGATTCCGTAGAGATGGTCAATGCCATTATGGCATCCGCTAATCAACCTGTCTTCGCCGATCTGGTGAACATGTACAATGCCAAATACGACCGGATCGAACAGTTTGGCGACGGTGGGATTCGCGATTACTTGCCGATCCAGGCCGCGATCGATCTTGGCGATACGGCAATCGACGTGATCCAATGCTCGCCATTCTTCTTCGATGAGAAGCAACCGTATAATGATATCCTGTCCATCCTTTCGCGGGCATTCAATCTGGTCACCGATGCTATCGGTCAAGGTAACATCGACTACTCGAAGTTAAATTTAGCACCCGGAGGGGTCATACGCATTTTTCGTCCGCCGAAATCGGGATATGGCGAGGGAGGGAGCGAAGATTTTCCGTTTCTGTCGAGCAATCTTACGTTCGACGAAGAGAAAATGAAGATGATGTTCAATAAAGGGTACG
>JANWLI010000024.1 GCA_025450975.1 Candidatus Kapaibacterium sp.
GTCTGGAAAATAACAGTCTTCGCAAATTGTTCAGCCGGATTTACAACCACCATTGCCGGGTCACCCGTATTTCTTGGCTGGCCTGCAGGGACTCCGTAGGTTGCGCTATTGATATATTGCACAAGCATAAACGGAGCACTACTCGACCACACGGATGGCTCATTGATATCGTCGCGGAAATATTTTTCGAAGCGACCGATTGTCGCATAATGATTGCCGTTGCGAGTGATGGTCTGATTATCAGCTGAACCGATAAGATAGAACGAATCGCCTCCCGGTGGCTTTCGCCCAGCAAATGGAATGGTGTGATACGTTCTGCCCCACCGGCTAACCGGAAGCAGCATCTCACAAATGTGATCGCAATACGGATCGGCAGGTATGAACGGACAGACCGATGCGCCGATCACGCCGATCGGCTTGTTTGCCGTTACGACTGTCCCCGTCAGATCGAGTTCGCTTCCGCCAAGATCGAAAACCGTTTGGTACTGGATGCACTCACCGCGTTTGAGTGTGACCGAAAAAGACTTCCCTTTTTCATGAAAAACTTTTGCGGGGTCACTGGTCTGCCGCAGGTTCTGGGTCGGTGTTATCGTAACGCGCGTTTCCTCGTGAGCAGCAATGACACAAAATTCCGATGGAAGATCGAACTGAGGAGAAACGATCAGCGCTGAAAACGATGCACCGACATATGACGTATCCCAAAACAATCGCGGAATTGCCATGAAGCCATCGGAGGTATACGGATTACGAGATAAGACGTAAACCGTCATCTCCGCGTCGTCACTCCAGACATGAATTGCCTTGTCCAGTTCGACCGTGCTACTCGATTGTAATTCTACCGATTTTGGAAGCAGAAATTCCCACACACCGCCGGGAGTCATTGATTTTGTAACTGCCTGCTGGCCGTTGACTTGAATATGTGCCGTCCCACTCGTATTCATGCTGACCGACACCGAAAAAACTTTACCCGCATCGTCATTCGGGTCGCTATTTTGCGGAATAGCAAACCAAAAGTCACTTGCTTCTGGTGATGCTTTTGATTGCTGCGCAACAGTCGTTACGGTATGCGTAAAATGGCTCTGGGAAAATACATCGGCATGGATGCATAGCAGCAGGATGGCAGCACAACAACAGCTTAGAAGTTTCATATCGACTCCGATTGTGGGAAGAGTATGCTATAGTAACCTATAGAAAGGTAGAATGTTACACGAAATTCTCTGCGGCTTACTCTGCGTCCTCAGCATCTCTGCGGTTACCTCCAAGGGGGAATAACCGCAGAGGCGCTGAGTGCGCAGAGGTAAATTCACGCGGAGAGTTGGGCGTTCGGACGTACGGGCGGTCGGGCGTTCGGCACATATTTCCGATACGTATGGCCTATAGTATGTGCGGAGCGCATTTCCGAACGACCGTACGACCGACCACCGAACGACTACCAGCAGCTACACTCTCCGCAATGGCTGCTTAGCTAACTCGGCAAGGTCTTTCGAGCCGGTGAGGAACATTGCGTACCGCAGTTGCTTCGTAATTGTCCGGACCGCTTCGCGAAGTCCATCCGGGCCCGTCTGTTTGAGTGCAAGTATGAGAGGACGCGCAATGCCAACAAGATCGGCTCCGAGCGCAATTGCCTTCGCAACATCGACACCATTCTGCATGCCGCCGCTGGCGATCAGGCCGAACGTTGCATGCTTGCGAAGCTCGGCGACTTCGACCAGCGCATCGAACGTTGAAATACCCCAATCCCAGAATGGCTCGAGATCGTGACGCTTCTTCTTGTCCTGCCTGAGGATCTCGACTCCTGCCCAGCTTGTACCACCGGCACCGGCAACATCGATCCCACGAACACCAATGTGAATGAGCTGGTGAGCAACCTGCTGCGAAATGCCTGCGCCAACTTCCTTGACGATCACCGGCACTCCAAGCTCCGCGATGCATTTCGTAATACCGTCAAGCACGCCACGGAAATCCGGACTTCCTTCGGGCTGCATCAACTCTTGTAGTGGGTTCAGATGCACGACAAGCGCATCGGCTTTGACGAGGTCGATGATAGTAGAGAGATCACGGATCTTATACTCGCGGCCAAGACGTCCGACTTCGGCGCCGCCGATATTGGTGAAGACAAGTCCATCGGGATTCTCTTCGCGCACGACTGCATACGAACGGAAATGCTCGTCGTTCTCAAGCGCCTGTCGCGCGCTGCCGACGCCGATGGCGATCTGGAATTCGTATGAGATACGAGCAAGTTCGCGATTGATCGACGTTGCATCGTCGTAGCCACCTGTCATCGACGAGATGAGAAGCGGTTGCTCGAGATGCTTCCCGAGGAAGACCGTACTTGTATCGATCTCTTCGAGCGCAAGTTCGGGCAAGGCGTTATGGACGAACTCCAGCTTCTCGAATCCTGTCGTCCGCCGATGCGTTACATCCTGGCTGGCGACGAGTTCGACATGACTTCGCTTGCGGCTTTCGGTTTTCTTTCCTTCGTTTTTTGGTGCCATTTGATCGTTATGGCCCGAAATTTACGATAAATCTGCGAACCCGAAAGCGTTTTGGAGACATTTCATAGATTTGTAGTCAGGAATATCATTACATGGGCGAAAACGAACGGACGGAAGAAGGACATCAGCGAAGCGAAACGGCACGGAAGATCTCCGAGCGCTATGGCGTTCCGAAGGAGGAAGTCGAAGCTATTATTGCCGACCGGCGTCTGCAACCGGGCAAGCCGCATCCGATGACCATGGGATCGCTCATGAAAGACTCGCATACTACTTCAGGATCGTATATGACACAACCACAATCTCGCTGGTCAGCGGCAGCAATCGTCGGCATCGTTCTCGGCATACTCGGCATTCTGGCGATCGCCACCTTGCTCGTCTTCATCCTGCGCGAACCGAGGACAGTAGAAGTGGTGATGCAAGAGCCGCCTGCGCAGGTTATCCCTGCTCCGCAGCCTGATACTGTTGTTCTGGAGCCAGTTGCAGAACCTGCGCCCGAGCCACCACCGGCTCCGAAACCGGCCGTCCGCCGTCGCACAGCTCCGGCACCGGTACTCTCGACCTCAAACAGCCTCGAAGCCGAAGAGCGGCTTGCAGAACTCAAAGCTGCAGGCAACTCGAAGGCGCGTATTACCAGAGTCAGCCGCGGTGGAACAACGATCTATCAGGT
This sequence comes from Candidatus Kapaibacterium sp., assembly GCA_025450975.1. GTDB lineage: Bacteria > Bacteroidota > Ignavibacteria > Palsa-1295 > Palsa-1295 > JANWLI01. Next base: position 3,163 of record JANWLI010000024.1, read on the forward strand.
AAGAAGGTAGATCGCAATAGTATGTCCCCACGGCTCACCAAGACAGCAGGCACCGGTGTACTGGTTGCGACGATCCTCGGATCGAGCATGGCCTTTATTGACGGTACCGTTATCAACGTCGCGCTCCCCGCCCTCCAGAAAAACCTCGGCGCCACTGTCGTCGATGTCCAATGGGTTGTTGAATCTTACACACTTTTTCTTTCTGCGTTGCTGCTTGTCGGCGGATCGCTTGGCGATCAGTTCGGCAGAAAGCTTGTCTATGTCATTGGTATCTCGCTTTTCACGCTTGCATCGGTCTGGTGCGGGCTGGCGCCTGATATCACGCAGCTCATCGTTGCCCGGTGTGTTCAGGGAATAGGCGCTGCGTTGCTTGTGCCGGGAAGTCTGGCGATCATCAGTGCATCGTTTCCGGAGAGTAAGCGCGGGCAGGCGATCGGGACGTGGTCCGGGTTTACGGCGATCACAACAGCTATCGGCCCTGTCCTCGGCGGCTGGATGATCGAGAATATTTCCTGGCGCGCGATCTTTTTCATCAATGTGCCGATGGCTGTCGTTACATTGATCCTGATCTTCATGTACGTTCCGGAAAGCCGTAATGCAACGCAATCGCGCAAGATCGATTGGTGGGGCGCCATCCTTGCAACCGGCGGACTCGGAGCGCTGACCTACGGATTCATTGAATCGTCGCAACTCGGCTTTAGTCATCCCGGTGTCATTGCAGCACTTGCAGGCGGCGCGCTGGCCATCATCCTCTTTGTCGTCGTTGAGAAGAAGAGCAAGCATCCGATGATGCCGCTCGACCTGTTCAGCTCGAAGAATTTCAGCGGCGCTAACATGCTGACGCTCTTTCTCTATAGCGCACTTGCTATTGCCTTCTTCTTCTTCCCGATGAACTTGATCCAGGTCCAGGGCTATTCGGCCACTGCTGCAGGTGCAGCGAACCTGCCGTTTATTATCATCATGTTTACCCTCTCGCGTTGGGCAGGCGGACTCCTGAAGACCTATGGCTCAAAGTTGCCGCTTGTGGTCGGGCCTGTGATCGTTGCTATCGGATACTTCCTGTTTACGCTACCGGATGTTGGCGGGAGTTACTGGACGACATTCTTCCCTGCCATGGTCCTGATGGGATTCGGTATGACGATCGCCGTCGCCCCACTAACGACAACCGTAATGAACTCAGTGAGCGACGAGCACTCCGGAGTTGCTTCCGGTATTAATAATGCTGTCTCGCGCGTCGGCGGACTGCTAGCCATCGCCATCGTCGGCATCCTGATGCTTGATGTTTTTAATGCCCGTCTCGACGAAGAATTCGATGCCCGGGGTATTCCGGAAGAAACGCAGCGACTTTTCGATAACGAACGGATCAACCTTGGCGCGATCGAAATCCCGAAAACTGTTGATTCGACACAAGCTGCGGCGATCAATACATCGATCGATGCAGCGTTTGTTTCGGGGTACCGGCTTGTCATGCTTATCGCAGTCGGCCTCAGTATCCTGAGCGCCATCAGTGCATGGCTGATGATCGAGGGGAAAAAGAAATCGAGAACTTAGCGAACTCCGAAAATTCTTATTATATTTGTTCTGCCTCTGAAGAAAAGTTTGCGTTCAATTAACTCTTAACGAGTAACTCCCCACGAGTCTCCCCGAGGAGTATCGCCGAAAATCCGACAAAGAGTAGGCACATCCGTATTACACATACTACTATGCCAGCAGTAACGAATTATCACGTGCTTTTTTATGGAAGCGAGTCCGGTTATCAAACGAACCGCGCGCAGATCACGCTGTATAACGGAGCGAGCCCGGTCGGCTACGTTCGTTTTAACGATCCGGGCATGACGTTCGAGACCGACACGGTCGATGCGGGTATCATTCGTATGCATCTGCCGAGCACGTCGTTCCAGAATGTGCTTGACGTTCTGCGTAACGAATCGCCGATCAATGTGTACTTCGCATCCGGCCGCGGCTTTCTGGGCACCAGCCTCGAAGGCACCGGCGAAGGTGAAGCGTAAGAAGCCTCGGGCCTTGCGTTCTGTATTCGTGATTGGGTAACAGGACGCAAGGCTCGTTCTTCTGTTGAATTCTTTTCCACCCGAACTCCCTGGAAACGAGCATATTCTATGAACAGGGAAAGCATTCCAATGCTTGACCATCAGGATCGCATTAGTTCGATACCGGTTCTTATGTTTTCAAACCGATTTTCAAACCGAAGAACGCGGGCAAAGCAGCACGTCGGATGGCTAAAGTTTGAATCGCATTTCAAAGTGCGTCATCCCGACTTCCTCCATGCGCTCGCCAAACAATTTCCCCGCCTATCGCCGACCGAACTCCACATCTGCGCAATGCTTCGCGAAGCATTTGTCAGCTGGGAGATCGCCGATCAGCTTTCGATCACCGAGCGCAGTGTCGAGAACCACCGCTCGAACATCCGCCGCAAACTCGGTCTGACGCAGCAGCAAAATCTCCAGATGTTCCTCGTCGGTTTTAACTAGAGGATTAACAAATGACTTTTGGCGCAAAACGTGAGGTTTTCGTGAGGTGGATTGCGCCGATTTTCCGCTAATTTTGAAGTGGTATAGCTTGGTTTGGCATATCAACGGAAACAGCCGAAAATCCGATCAAAGAGTAGGCACGTATTACTTAATTATTGACACATGAAAGAAAAGGTTGCAACCGCTTCACGTGTTCGCTTCAATGGCAACGGCGAGGTCGAACACTTCGATACACAGTCGACTGGCAATGCTCCCTCCCCACTTCTCCTCTCCAATGAAACTGAGGTCGAAAATGTCGCAGGCTACTCCGATCTTAACGATCCGGCAGCCGACATTGAAACATTCAATCCATCGTCAGCAAACGAGAACGCCTTCGAGAGCTTCCTCGAAGAAAGCGGCTCGACGGCAGAAGCTGACGAAGCACTTCTCGATGCATTCTATGCAAGTTATCCGCTCCCTGCTCCGACCGTCGTCTCCCCGTCGGGACTTTCGGCCGAAGCAATGGAAGTTATTATCGGCACTGATAACAGAGTACGCATTAACCCCACAACTGCGTATCCCTGGCGTGCCATCTGCGGCCTGAAGCTCACGGCTGCCGACGGCACGCGCTGGATCGGCACGGGCTGGCTCGTAAGCCCGCGCACGATCATCACCGCAGGGCACTGCGTCTTCATGAAGAATCAAGGCGGCTGGATCCGCTCGGCCGAAGTGATTCCGGGGCTCAACAATGCGCTCCGTCCGTTCGGCTCGTTTGTCGGCACTTCGCTGCGCAGCGTAAAAGGCTGGACGCAGGACGGCAAGCGCGAGTTCGATTACGGCGCCATCATCCTACCGCCATCGAGCAGACCGGGCGATAAGACGGGCTACTTCGGCTACGCTGTACGTGACGATTCATATCTCGGCGCATCGACGCTGAATCTCTCCGGCTATCCTGGCGATAAGAATAACGGTAACGAACAGTGGTTCATGTCGATGAGGCCAAAGTCGCTTTCTTCGCGCGTCATCACTTACAACATAGATACCATGGGCGGCCAGAGCGGCGCTCCGGTATGGGTGAAGGTCGGCACGCAGCGCTACTGCGTCGGCATCCACACGAACGGACACCTCTCGGGCAACTCGGCAACACGCATTGTTAAGCCGGTTTTTGATAACATCAAGAACTGGAAAGCACTGGGTATGTGAAGCCGACTCCAGTAACATGAGGAGGCAACCGGAAGCGTCGTCTTCCGGTTGCCTTTCTTTTCGAATACCATCATGAAACTCAAGATCACAAATGCTACAGGCCTCCCCATTCCAGATGCAACCGTCATGGTAACCGAAGCACCCGTCCCTATCCACGATATCGCTGCAATGACCGATGCAAGTGGCAGCGTTAACCTTGCCGACTACATCGTCCCCGGCAAGTATACACTCGTCATATCTCATAATGGCGACAGCTCTGTGCACTCGATAGACCTGCAGGGAGCAAGTAACGAAGTTGCGCTCACCATATAGATCATTTTAGTAGTTTTTACGAGAATCATAAAGGCATACGGGAGTATGCCTCTTTTTTTGGCTCTGTTTATTTTTTTGGCTCTATTTATTATGGAGGGCATGCTTTTTCGTTGTATTTTTCGGAAGATACTTCGGTTCAAGTTTAGCTTAATCAATAACGGAAGACTATGGAAACGATCAAACAGAAATCAATGGGATGGTTACACGACTATCCAGACATTCGTGATTTCACGCCACTGACGAACATCATCCCCGTAGAAAGCCAGAAACGCGGCGTAAAGAGTACGGTAAAAGAAATGCTTATCGATGTGGGACTGCTGACGAAAA